>JAFBAF010000182.1 GCA_019247895.1 Parafilimonas sp.
TTTGTATTTAATAACAAAGTAAATATTAATGGTGATATTGCTAAAGATGAAAAAACACGATTGCAGGAAAATCTTTTAAATTACTGGTCCGATAGTTTGTTTGCAAGAAGAGTTCAGAAATTTGGTATTCAGTATTTATTAAAAACCCCACCTGTATTTGATACTTCGAACATAAGTACCACATATCGGTTTATGAACAGCTTTCTTTTCTCGCAAGGTTATTTTAATGCCGCTTTATCTGATACTTTTTATATAGATACTTTTTACAAACGAAAAGATCCTGCGCAGTACCGCACCACTGTAGAAATAAATATTGATATTGGCAAACGTGTGCTGATTGATTCGTTTGGTTATAATCTTAGGGATACAATACTGCAACGCATAACAGATGCTAATATTAAAGACAGTAAAATCACTTCCGGAACAACACCTTATTCAAAAGAAATTATTGCCGCAGAATTAGATAGATTAATTGCATTATACAGAGACAGGGGCTATTTCTTAATTCATCGCGACAATATTGCTGCTTTGGTTGATACTGCTGATGTATCGCTGCTTAAACTTACAGTGGATCCTTTTGAACAAGTTAAGGTTTTACAGCAAGCCCAACAAAAAGAAGAGCAAAATCCAACTGCTGCCATTACAGTGATGCAGCGAAGGTTTGCAGATACATCAAACATAAATACTGACACCTCTTTTTTGAAAAGATTTTACACAGGCAGGGTTTATTATTTTCCTGAAACTTATTTCACTGAAATTCCTGACAGTATTTTACAACACACAGATCAATTTAAAACTACATTTCGCAGAAGCTACTCTGTTTATTACAGGCAGAATATGTTTAATCCAAAAGTTTTCAGGCCGTTTAATTATTTGCGTTCAGGCCGTTTATATAATGATGATCTTTTTTATAAAACTGTAAATACGTTTGGGCAAATTGGCACCTGGAAACAAGTTGATACAAGAACATTAATCAGAGGCGACTCCATTGACATTTATTATTTTTTGTATCCTGACAGAAAATATAATGTTTCTTATAACCTTGAGGTGAGCCGCAATACCGGTGATGTATTGACTACTTCTAATTTTTTTGGTGTGGCATTGAACACCACTTTACGTGACAGGAATTTTGCGCACAGTTTAATTCAGGCATTATACAACATAACAACAGGTATTGAGTTCGGTTTCAATAATACAACTCAAACCAACTCGTTCATACAGGCGTTTCAAATATCGGGTGGCGTAACTTTCAGTTTTCCAAGGGCATTCATTCCATTTAAAATTACCAGGCCAGGCAGGCTTGATTTTGGAAGATCGGTATTAAGTACAAATGCTACTTATGCTGATCGCCAGGATTATTTCAGGCTGCGGTCGTTTGTAGCTTCTTATGGGTACGATTGGAAAGTAAAAAACAAGGTTTACCAGGTACGTTTTCCGAATATAGAATTATATTCTTTGGATACACTTCCACTGCTGATAGAAGAGTTTAATAAAAATCCTTATTTACGTAATTCATTCCATACCGGGAAAATTGTAAGTATAATTGGAAGCAGGATACAAACCTATGCTGGCAGGCATGCCAATGTTACCAACTATTTCCGTCTTTCTGGTGAATTATGCATTCCGTTCTTGAATAAAATTGATGACAGAATATATCAATATTTCAAAGCTGAAGCGGAGTTTAGAAAAACAATTTCATTGCGTAAAACCGTTGTGGCTATGCGTGCCTTTGGAGGCTTTGGGTATAATTATTTCGTTTCCCAAAGCCTTGGCGTAACCCTTCCTTTTTATAAACAATTTATTGCCGGCGGTCCAAACAGCATGCGTGCATGGGGTTTGCGGCAATTAGGTTTAGGTTCATCATTATTCAGTGATACTTCAACAACTTTTACTGACAGGTATGGTGATATGCAACTTGAAGCCAATCTTGAATACCGCTATCCTATCGCGCATTATTCAAGTGTAAACGTAAATGGAGCAGTATTTGCCGATGCAGGCAATGTTTGGAATGTTAGGAACGATCCAAATAATCCGGAAGGTACATTTGACATTAACAGCTTAGGTCATAATATTGCTTTAGGCATAGGAACCGGTTTACGCTTTGATTTCAATTATTTTTTGATAAGAGTTGATTTTGGAATTAAGTTAAAAGATCCTGCCCGTCTTTCAAATAATGGCTGGCTTGATATTACCAATTTCACCTGGCGCAATCACGAATTAGATAAATATACAAGCGCAAAAAGAAATAATTATGCAGTTCAGTTAGGTATCGGTTTGCCATTCTAAAGTTTAAGGTTGCAATGTTCCAAAGTTCAATCTTGCTTCTCATTTCTATTTCTTACATCTTATGTCTTTCTTCATTCTTCATTTCAACGATTTTTTCTTCAAATTGTCCTGGTGATAGGGCATCTTTCACCAAAAAATTGCCAATACGTGTTCTTCTTAAACTGCTTAAATAGCCACCAACACCAAGCGCTCTTCCAAAATCGCTTGCCAGGCTTCTTATATAAGTTCCTGTTGAACAAACAACTTTAAATTCAACTTTTGGCAAATCAAGGTTCATTATTTCAAATGTGCTAATAGTTATTTTTCTGGGCTCAAGCTCAACTTCTTTGCCTTTTCTCGCCAATAAATACACAGGTTTACCTTCTTTTTTTATAGCTGAATGTATAGGAGGAGTTTGTAAAATGTCACCAGTAAAATCTTTCGTTGCATTGTAGATATCCTCTTTTGAGATATTATTTATACCGGTAAAATTCTCAGGATTGCTTTCAAGATCATAAGTAGGTGTTGTTGCGCCTAATGTTATGGAGCCAGTGTATTCTTTTTCCATACCCATATAAGTGTTGATCTTTTTTGTAAAACTTCCTGTGCAAATAATTAGTAAACCTGTTGCAAGCGGATCTAACGTGCCGGCATGGCCAACTTTTGAAACGCCGGTAAGTATCCGTACTTTTTTTACGGCATCGAAAGATGTCCATTTTAAAGGCTTGTCCATTAAAATAACTTCTCCCTGTAAAAAAAGTGTCATTGCTGGATGAACCGGCTTTTGTTTCATATGGCGCAAAACTCAAACATAAAAACAAATTATTGTATAAAATATATGGTACAATTTTAACTGGTATAGGTTTTGGATTTGTTTTGTTAACAAGAATTAAACTTTCGTAACTAATTTTTATCATAGCAAACAAGAATATGAAGCTGTTTAACTTATCCCCTGCTGGTTTTTTAGTTGCAAGCGCAATTGTATTTGCTTTTATCTCCTGTTCAAAAAACACCGGCACTACATTGCGGCAACCAGGCGCCCAGGTAAAAGTTATCAGCAATGTGCAATACGGTTCCAATAAAGATATTCTTGGAAACACAGTTGATCTTGCTTTAGATGTGTATATTCCTGCAGGCGCAACACCTTCGCAAAAATTTCCTTTCATTCTTTTTGTACATGGCGGTGGTTTTACCGCCGGAGATAAAAGCAGTTCTGCAAGCATAATGCAACAGTTAGCGCAGGCAGGTTTTGTGGCAGCATCTATAGATTATCGTGTAGACTCTGCGATTGATGGTTTGACCGATCCATGTACTGTTGATACAATCACTTCCGAGAAAACAGTGTACATGTCTGTGCAGGATGCCAAGGCGGCTATGCGTTTTATGGTTGCCAATGCAGCAAAATATAACATTGATACCACCAAAATATTTTTAGATGGAAATAGCGCCGGAGCAATTACTGTTTTAAATTCTTATTTTCTTACCCAAGCCGATTTTAATGCAAGAGTTCCGGGTATTCAAACCTTACTTGGCGGCGTAAATAATGCAGATAATAATATAACAGCAAGCTATAAAGTAATTGGTATCGCTGCTAATTCAGGCTGCCTTCCCGATCCGGCTTATATCACTTCTTCAAACGTTGTTCCCATAATATTTTTCCAGGGCGGACAAGACAGTGTAATTCCACTTAAACAGGGCCACGCATATTATTGTCCAAACACCTTATATATTTACGGTACACTCAGTTTATACAACCGGGTAACTTCATTAGGTACACCAGCGGTTATACATATAGATCCTGAAGGCGGCCATGGCCCTTATTCTGATGATTTTCTTACTAATAATGAAATTTGTTTTTTCAATAGTATTTTAAGTGAAAAACCGGAAAGCGGATCTTATTCGGCGCAGGAATCGAGTTGCCATTAGATAGTTTTAGATTTTAAAATTGAATCCATACTTTTGCCGCCCTGATAAAAACTTAAGTATGGCAACAACATCAGATATTTCACGCGGAATGATATTGAAACTCGACGGAAGCTTGTATACAGTAGTTGAGTTTGGTGAAAATAAAACTGCCCGCGCAGCAGCGAAAGTGTGGGCAAAATTAAAAGGCGTTGATAACAGCAGAACCATTGAAAAAACATGGAACAGCGGCGAAAGTATTTTTCCTGTAAGAGTTGAAAAAAAAGCCTACCAGTTTTTATATAAAGACGATAGTGGTTATAATTTCATGGACAATGAAACTTTTGAACAAATCACTTTAGCCGAAACAATGATTGATGCGCCACAGTTTTTAAAAGAAGGTGGTGAAGTTTTGGTAAGCACTAATACTGAAACCGAACAACCCATCGGCGCAGAGCTTCCTGAAAAAATTGTTGTGCTGGTTACTTACACTGAACCGGGTTTGCGCGGAGATACTGCAACACGTACTTTAAAACCTGCTACTGTTGAAACAGGTGCAACAATAAATGTTCCTTTGTTTGTAAATGAAGGTGAAACTATTCGCATTAATACAAAAACCGGCGAATACGTTGAGCGGGTGAAAGAATAATTACGTGAGACGGGAATCGCCAAACATGATAGAGAACCTAAATAACCTTAATTTAAAATTCTCATTAAATGCAGCCTTTTCAAAATTTTTGACGTTTTGATAATTTGCGATTGACCAACATCATACATCACTCAACTTAAAAATCTCATTCTCTCTTATTCCTCTTTCTGTTTGATGCAATGTGCAACATTCATGTTGTGCGTCATGTTCAAAAAATAAAATATAGTTGTTATCTAACGCTTCGTTTAAAAATAATTTTTTTTCAGATAAAGTTTTCAGCGGTTGCATATCGTAAGCCATTACATAAGGCAAAGGAATATGTGCAATTGATGGAAGCAGGTCAGCCATGAACACAATCGTTTTGTCTTTATATTTTATTTGCGGTAACATCATTTTTTCTGTGTGGCCGTTTACAAAACGCACACTAATATTATCAGCAAAAGATGCTTCGCCCAATTTATCATCTTCTGTATCTACCAAATCAATAAACTTTAATTGACCACTTTTCTGTATTGGCAAAATATTCTCTTTTAAGAATGACGCTTTCTCTCTTTCATTTGGATAAACAGCCCAGTTCCAATGTTCCAAATTGCTCCAGTATGTTGCATTCTTAAAAGCTGGAATTAATTTATCGCCGTCACGAATTATACTTCCGCCGCAATGATCAAAATGCAGGTGCGTTAATAAAACATCTGTAATATCATCTTTACTAAAACCATGTGCTGCTAAAGATTTCTCCAATGAATTATCGCCATGCAAATAATAATGACCGAAAAATTTTTCGCTTTGTTTATTACCAATTCCGTTATCAATAAGTATTAACCTATCACCATCTTCAATCAATAAACAACGCATTGTCCAGGTACACAAATTATTTTCATCTGCAGGATTTAATTTATTCCAAATGCTTTTCGGAACTACGCCAAACATAGCACCGCCATCCAGTTTAAATAAACCTGTTTCTATTGAATACAATCTCATAGTTTTAATTAAAAAGTCAAAAGTAAAAACTTAGTTCACTGGGAGTGCAGATTGTTTTTTTAAAGTTGAAAAAAGAAATATCAACCCAATAAAAAAGAAAACAATTAAACCTATAATAGAGTTACGCATGTTTCCAGTAAGTTCCTGCACAAAACCAAAACTAAACATGCCAATTACTATCGCTACTTTTTCTGTTACATCATAAAAGCTGAAGAATGAGGCAGTGTCATGTGTTTCAGGCATTATCTTGGCGTACGTAGAACGGCTTAACGATTGTATGCCGCCCATTACCAAACCAACAATTGCCGCAACAATATAAAATTGCATTTCAGTTGTAATAAAATAGGCGGCAATACAAACGCCTATCCATATCAATACAACAAACATCAACACTTTAAAATTGCCAAACATATTTGACAATTTCGCCATCATATATGCGCCGGCAATTGCAACAAGTTGAATTATCAAAATGCAAATAATCAGCTTTTCTGTAGGCAATTGCAAAACCTGGCTGCCAAATAATGTTGCTGCGAGCATTACTGTTTGTACGCCCATGCTGTAAAAAAAGAAAGCAAATAAGAAGCGTTTTAATATCGGCATTTGCTTTACCTGTTGCCAAACTTTTTTCAGTTCTCTAAAACCATTTGTAAATATGTTTTGATTTTTATTTTGCGGTAAAGCATGTGTTTTAGGCAAATGTTTAAAAGTGATTTGTGCAAATCCCATCCACCATAAGCCAACCAATAAAAAAGATAAACGTGCAGGAAAGCTTGCATCTTTTATTCCAAACAATTCAGGAAACATCACAAATAAAAAGCAAACTATTTGCAATAAAACACTGCCAATATATCCCAATGAAAAACCTTTTGCGCTAACCCTGTCCTGGTCCGGTTCTGCGGCTATTTCAGGTAAATAAGAGTTATAAAAAACAAGGCTGCCGCAATAACCGATTGCAGCTAAAATTGCGCATGTAATTCCTAATGCCAAAGTGCTTGCATCAAACCAATATAACACACAACAAGCAATGCCGCCGAGATAACAAAAGAATTGCATGAATGATTTTTTGTTGCCTTTATAATCTGCAATAGATGAAAGTATTGGCGAGATTAATGCAATTACCAGATAAGCAAATGCTATCGCATAATTATATAATGATGCACTCTCAAATTCATGCCCTGCAAAATTTACTTTATGGCTGATAATTTTTCCTGCTGCATCTTTTGTTGAAGTAATTGCGTCATAATAAGCAGGAAAAATAGTTGAAGTTATTACAAGATTGTAAGCGCTGTTTGCCCAGTCGTACATTGCCCAGGCATTAATAACTTTTTTGGAAGCAGTTTGCATACAGTAGTTTGTGGCATGAAAGTAAATGAATCTGTGCAAATGTTTAACCAGTTGTAAATTAAAATATCAATAAAGCAACAGCTTCTTATAAATTAGTTGCATAACTAACTATTTTTGCTTGTAGCCTTCGATATTAAAATATTATTCAGATGAAACGCTCCATAAAAAAAGTTGCTGTTCTCGGCAGTGGTGTAATGGGTTCAAGAATTGCATGTTTGTTTGCAGGTATTGGCGTCCATGTTTCGTTATTGGATATAGTTCCGAAAGATGTTGATAAAAATGCACCTTCATCACAAAAAAATAAATTGGTGAATGATGCCTTGCAGGCTGCAATCAAATCAAACCCCTCTCCAGTTTATACGCCTGATGTTATCAAAAATATTACAACAGGAAATTTTAATGACAACATGAAAGATATCGCTGGTTGTGATTGGATAATTGAAGTTGTTGTTGAAAGACTCGATATAAAGCAACAAGTATATTTAGAAGTAGAACAATTTCGCAAAGCCGGAACGCTCATCACCACTAATACTTCAGGCATTCCTATTCACACTTTAACCGAAGGCAGAAGCGAAGATTTTAAACAGCATTTTTGCGGAACACATTTTTTTAATCCGCCGCGTTATTTGCGCTTGCTTGAAATAATTCCTGCACCCGAAACAGATAAAGAAGTTATTGATTTTTTAATGTATTATGGCGATTTGTTTTTGGGCAAAACTACTGTGCTTGCAAAAGATACGCCTGCATTTATCGCAAATCGAATTGGTGTGTTTGGAATGATGTCCATCTTCAACACAATGGAAAAATTTGATTTAAATATTGATGAAGTAGATGCTTTAACAGGACCGATTATTGGTCGCCCGAAATCTGCAACATTCAGAACAGCAGATGTTGTAGGCATTGATACGCTGGTTGAAGTAGCGAATGGCGTTTCAAAAAATTGCAGGGATGATGAAGCAAAAGAATTATTTAAAATTCCTGCATGGCTGCAAACGATGATTGAAAATAAATGGCTGGGTGAAAAAACAAAGCA
>JAFBAF010000285.1 GCA_019247895.1 Parafilimonas sp.
GAAAAAGGCATTATGTCCATATCGAGATGATACAACCTTATATCCAATAAAGTGTTTATCAGTTTTGCATTGGATATGATTTTTTTAAACGATAATAACTGTATTATAAAATGAGCAAGACAAATAGCACTTCCGGTTATAAAAACAGAAAAAAGTATGGTTGTAAAATTCATTGAACTTTCAGCAGGCACATATTCAGTTCCTGTAAAGTTTATTGCAGGAATGTTATTTATAAATGCAGAATTATTTATTGTTTGCGGAGTGAAAAAAAGATCAAGCCGCAACAAAGGAATTATAAATGCAAACAATGAAGTAATCAGCAAATAAAAGCGATTGCTTTTATAATTGGTAAGCCGGCTTAATACCAGCCAATAAAAAATATATGCTGCCGCATAACATGCAGACAATTTTAGCATATACTCTAATAAACTGTTCATACAATTATTTTTTGTTTTTGTCTTCGATCATTTCAATAATATCTTTTAAATCTTTCGACTTTAATTTTTTTTGCTGCACAAAAAAATTCACCATCTCTTTATATGAATTATTGAAATAGTTCCTGATAAACCCCTGCATAAATTGTTGCTTATAATCTTCTGCTGATACAACTGAAGAATAAATAAAAGTATTACCCACCAGTTTGCTGTTTACAAAACCTTTCTTCTCCAAATTTTTTATAATTGATGCAACTGTTGTGTAAGGTGGTTTAGGATCAGGGAACTCCCGGAGAAAAGTTTTTACCGAACCTTCGCCGTATTGCCATATTACCTGCATTAATTCTTCTTCCTGAACAGTAAGTTTCTCCATCTACGAATTTTTCGTAAAACTACGAAAATTTCGTAACAGTCAAACTTTATTTACTTTTTTTTAAAAAAACGAGTAATGATTTAACAAAAACAATTTTGCCTTTGAAAGCTTTCGCATAGATATAAATATAAACAGGTTTCAATATTCCTATTTTTACAGTTTAAATATCTAATTAAGCTATCATAAAATTTATGAATTATTTACGGCCGAAAACTCTTTTAAGTGTTATACTTTTTTTCATAGTGCTTTCAGCGAGTGCTGCCACAGTTGATACCGTAATGATCTACAGCCACTGCATGCAGAAGAATGTAAAGTGCGTTGTTATTATGCCTGATAAATACAACGATGATTCTGCACATTTGCCTGCACTATATTTATTGCATGGATGGAGTGGGGATTACAGCAATTGGGTTAAGATGGCGCCGGATTTATTAAACGCAGTTGATGCAAATGGATTTATCGTTGTTTGCCCCGATGGCGATTATGATAGCTGGTATTTTAATAGCCCCATTGATACAAATATGAAATACGAAACCGATGTTGCAGTTGAAATTCCTGCATACATCGATGCGCATTACCGAACAATTGCAAACAGAAATGGAAGGGCGATTTCGGGATTAAGCATGGGCGGTCACGGTGCATTATATCTTGCCATAAAACACAAAGATATTTTTGGCGCAGCCGGCAGCATAAGCGGTGGCGTTGACTTTCGCCCTTTTCCTGAAAACTGGGGCATAAAAAAATATCTTGGTGATTATGTTTCGCACAAAGAAAATTGGGATAAAAATGTTGTTATCAATCTTGTTGATTCATTACAAAACGGCGACCTGAAAATAATTTTTGACTGCGGCGTGAATGATTTTTTTATAAACGTAAACCGCGCCTTACATCAAAAACTATTGGATAAAAAAATTGATCACGATTATGTTGAAAGGCCTGGCGAACATAATTGGGTTTACTGGAATAATTCGGTGCAATACCAAATGCTTTTCTTTCATAATTTTTTTGTAGCTAATAAAGTGATGAACTGAGTTATCAGGATTGAATTATTTACTCAGAAATTGCACATGTTTTCAATCACACAAACAATTTGCGACCGTCATGTTAAGGTAACGAGACATCTCTTGAGTATAATCACTCACAATTTTCGCTTTAAATTTATCTTTCCGCTGCGTATGAAAATCTCTCTTGAAAATAATCTTTGTTCATTAACTGTTGATTCTTTCGGCGGAGCTATCACAAATTTTCAGTTAAAAGATGATGAAGAAATTAATCCCTTAAACTTTGCTTTCACACAAGAGCAAATGCCAAGCAATAATAAAAACGGCGCTCCATATCAAGGGCATTTTTTGTGTGCAGGAAGATGGGGTTTGCCTTCTGAAGGCGAGATCAGAAAAGGTGTTCCAAATCACGGCGAAGCAGCAAATAGTTTATGGGAAACAACAACCAAAGAAGAATTAATAATAAACATGCAAACAACTGCGGGGCTGGAAGGTTTGCATGTTGAAAGAAGGCTTGAGCTTGACAATCAATATTCATTATTTAAAGTAGAAGAAACATTCACAAACATTAATTCTTTGGGAAGATTGTATAATGTTGTTCAGCATCCAACATTGGCTGCGCCATTTTTAGATAGTAAAACAATAATTAATTGTAATGCCACCATTGGGTTTGATCAATCAAACTATAAACATGCAACAGAAAAAAGGGTTGAATTTCCTTTTGCAAAAGATGATAAAGGCAACACATTCAACTTGAAAAAGCCGACAATAAATTACAGCTCTGTTTTTTCTTTTATTGTTGATGCAAAAAATAAAATTGGTTGGCTTACTGCCTATTCAAAACAGCATAATTTATTGTTTGGCTATGTTTGGAAACGCAGTGATTATCCATGGATCCATTTATGGCAGCATTTTGAAAACGATAAAATAAAATATCGTGGACTTGAATTTGGAACTGCAGGCATTCATCAACCATTCAAAGAAATATTAAACACAGCAACAGAATTATTTGGTGAAAAAACTTTCGCATACATTGATGCAGGAGAATCAGTTTATAAAAAATTTTTTTCCTTCATTTACAAAACAGGTGATGATTTTTCTGAAATTGAAAATATAACTTTTGATGAAAATAATTTTGTGATGAAAACCACATCGAGGAAGTTTTTAAAGATTGCTTCATCATTTAATTTATCTAATGAATTATTATAACAAAACAGTAGTAATTACCGGTGGCGCAAAAGGTATTGGCAAAGCAACAGCCAAATTATTTTTTGATGAAGGCGCTAATGTTGTTGTGCTTGATGTCGCAAAAGATTCATCAAACATAAACGATAAGAGATCGATGTTTTTGCATTGTGATGTTTCAAATGAAACAGAAGTGAAAAATGCGTTTGAAAATATTCGCCAGCGATTTGGTTCAATTGATTTTTTAGTGAACAACGCCGGTATTCAGCGTTACGGAACAGTT
>JAFBAF010000353.1 GCA_019247895.1 Parafilimonas sp.
AGATCAATCATGGTGTAGAAAGTTTCAATATGCAGGAAGATGATTTGCAAATTCGCGAAACAGACTTTAAAGCGCAAACATCAACAGTGCTGATGATCGATATTTCGCACAGCATGATTTTGTATGGTGAAGACAGAATAACACCTGCAAAAAAAGTAGCAATGGCGCTGAGTGAATTGATCACTACAAAATATCCAAAAGACACATTGGATATTGTTGTGTTTGGTAATGATGCCTGGCCTGTTGAAATTAAAGATTTGCCTTATCTGCAGGTTGGTCCTTATCACACAAATACAGTTGCAGGCATTGAATTAGCAATGGATATTTTACGCAGAAGAAGAAATCCCAACAAACAAATTTTTATGATTACCGATGGTAAACCAACTTGTTTAAAAATTGGTGCACGTTATTATAAAAATGCGTTTGGTCTTGATAGAAAAATTACCAATCGTTGTTTGAATTTAGCAGCGCAGTGCAAGAAATTAAAAATTCCTATCACTACTTTTATGATAGCAAGCGATCCATATTTGCAGCGTTTTGTAACAGAGTTTACAGAAACAAATAATGGCAAAGCATTCTTTGCTTCGCTTGATAAATTAGGTGCATTTATCTTCCGCGATTTTGAAAGTGGCAAAAGAAAAACGGTGTATTAATTTTTTGTTATCAGCTGTGGTATTTCAATTAAGTACGGTTGTGTCACTCACTTGTACTCTTGTACAATAATCAGCAAAGTAAAAAGTCAAAATTTAAAACTAAAAAAGCACTTATCTTTTTTTGACTTTTTAATTTTTACTTTTGAATTTCATGTTTGAGCATTGAATAAAAATTAAATAAAGAGCAGAATGAACATCGAGAAGATAAAAACCTTAGGTGAACTAAAAAGAAGTGGTTATAAACCTGTTTCAGTAAAAGAGGAAATAAGAAAAAATCTTATTGAAAATATACGCAATAAAGAAAACCCTTTTAAAGGAATTATTGGTTACGAAGATTCCGTAATTCCTGATACCGAAAGAGCTTTATTAAGTCGTCATAATATTCTGTTTTTAGGTTTACGCGGACAAGCCAAAACACGTATGGCTCGTCAAATGACAGACCTGTTAGATGAATATATTCCTGTTGTTGCCGGCAGTGAAGTAAATGACGATCCGCTGAAACCTTTAAGCAAATATGCAAAAGATATTATTGCCGAAAAGAAAGATGACACACCGATTGCATGGCTGCATCGCAGTGAACGCTATGGTGAAAAATTAGCAACGCCGGATGTAAGTGTTGCCGATTTGATTGGTGATATCGATCCTATCAAAGCTGCTAATCTTCGTTTAAGTTTCGCAGATGAAAGAGTAATTCATTACGGAATTATTCCACGCAGTAACCGCGGCATTTTTGTTATTAATGAAATACCGGATTTACAAGCACGTATACAAGTTGCGCTATTTAATATTTTAGAAGAAGGTGATATTCAGATTCGTGGCTTTAAATTAAGAATGCCTTTAGATATTTTATTTGTGTTCACTGCAAACCCTGAAGATTATACAAATCGTGGCAGTATTGTTACGCCGTTGAAAGATAGAATTCAAAGCCAGATATTAACGCACTATCCAAAGACTGTTGAAACATCTTTAGAAATTACAGAACAGGAAGCGCATATTTTGGAAGAGCAAAAATTAAAAGTAACTGTAAGTGATCTTGTAAAAAGATTGATTGAACAAGTCGCATTTGAAGCACGCAGCAATGAGTATGTTGATAAGAAAAGCGGAGTTAGTGCAAGGCTTCCAATTTCAGCTTTTGAAAATGCATACAGCAGTGCAGAGCGCAGAGCTATTCGCAATAATGAAAAGCAAACGCATGTTTGGATAAGTGATTTGGTTGGTATTGTTCCATCAATAACAGGGAAAATTGAATTGGTATATGAAGGTGAGCAGGAGGGTCCATACCAGGTTGCCGTTAATCTTGTTGATAAAGCTATCCGCTCACAATTCATAACATACTTTCCAAATCCGGAAACATTAAAGAAAAGAAGAAATACAGGCAAAACATCACAACAAGAAAAAGAAAATGATAACCCGTACAAATCAATTACACGTTGGTTTGATGGCGGCAAGCATCTCGATCTTTTTGTTGATATGAAAGACAGCGAAAAAATTGCTGCTTTATATAAAGTTGATGGCTTATACAATTTTGTAAAAAAATATTTTCCGCATGCAAATGAAAAGGAAAGTGCTTTGTTAATGGAGTTTGTGTTGCACGGATTATCCGCTTATTCACTCATCAGTAAAAAAGTAATTGAAGGCAAGATTGAATTTAAAGACCTTATTGGAAGTATGATGAATCTTGGGCAAACAAATTACAACGATGAGGAAGATGATTTGAGCGATGATAGTTTCAGGTAATTTATATTTACAAAAAACTTATGAGATTTCGTTCGGCAATATCGCTCGTATTAGTATTGCTGCTTTCATGCAGGGCAAAAGATACCACAACCGAAGGTTTAAAAGGTGACCTGAAAAAAACTATGCAGGATTATTTGTATCAAACACAAGTTAATAACGATTCATCAAATACAACATACAGGGTACAAGATGTGAATTTTTTTGATGATACAATTAAGAGCCGGTATGTATGTGAATTTACCGTTCATTTAAAGGAAAAATCGCTTGATACAACTGGTCAAATGAAGGCATATATTTCAAAGGACTTTAAAAAAGTTACCCGCCTTTACTAAATTACTCAATAATCAATGTTGCAATGGAATGTGGTAAACTGGTGGTTTGTGCTGCATTCCCGTTTATCCATAAATTATAATCGATTTTATCGCCTGATGTGTTTAATACAACTACTGCGATCTTTCCATTCGAATTTATAAATGCAGTGGTTTGCAATTTATCCCTGTTTGATGAAGTGATAATTCTTTGCGCACCGGGGCGAATGAATTTTGAAAAATGACCAATGTAATAATAACTGTTCATGTAAGTTAATTCGCCTGTTTTTGTATCTGCATGAACAGGCGCAAAACAAAAATTACCAACATGATTCGGGCCGCCGTTCTCATCCAATAAAATATTCCAGTCTGTCCATGCAACAGTGCCATTATTAAAGTCATGCACCATGGAAGTTCCATATCTTTCACCCCAGTTCCAATCATTTATTTTCTTTGCATCATATCTTTCAGCGCAACCTTCTGTAAACACTAAATTTTTTGTTGGAAAAGTTTCATGCACTCTTGCTACATTATCAAACTGCATGGCGCTGCCAGTCCATGTTTCATACCAGTGGTAACCAATTCCCCAAACATACTTTGCAGCATTCGGGTCTTCCATAATAGTACTTACACGCTGGTATATTAAATCGCGGTTATGATCCCAGCATATTAATTTTTTCTTACTCAATCCGTTTTTAGCCAATGTAGGCCCTAAAAAATTTTTTATAAAATCTCTTTCATCTTCTGCGCTAAATGTGCACGATTCCCATGTTTGTTTTGCCATCGGTTCATTCTGCACACTTAACCCCCAAACCGGAATCCCTTCTGCTTCATACGCCTTAATAAATTTAACGTAATAATTAGCCCAGCTTTGCATGTATTCAGGTTTAAGCTTTCCGCCATGTGCCATATCGTTGTTATCTTTCATCCATGCCGGCGGGCTCCAGGGCGATACAAATAATGTAATATGATTATTCGCTGCTTTTTCAACTTCTTTTATAAATGGAATTTTATAATTTTCATCATGCGCAAGACTGAATGATCTTAATGAAGCATCGTTTTCATCAATATAAGTGTAACTATCGCTGCTGAAATCGCAACTATTAATATTGGTTCTTGCGAACGTGTAGCCAATGCCACTCATTGTATCGTAATAAGCTTTTAAAAATTCCTGTTGTTTACCCGCAGGGATTTTATAAAATGTTTCGGCAGATGCATCAGTAAGTGCGCCACCAATGCCAATTAATTTTTGAAATTTTTGTGAAGGATCAACAAATACACAAACCTGTGTTTCAACCGGTTGGCCCATATATGAAAAATGCAACGTATCTGTAAGCGTAATGCGATAATCTGTTTTTTCAGCAGTAGTGTACACCAGTGCTTTTTTATTTAATGCTGAAGAATTTTTTTGCGCATAATTAAAAATGCATGCAATTAAGCTAATGGAAGTAAGAAAGCATTTCATGCTGATAATTTTTTTTCAAATGTATATGCAATTAAAAATGAAATAAAATTTGTGCACCACATTCAGTGTAATTGCATACGCATAATTGAATGTCTTATCTGTATAGTGATATAGATAAAATTAATGTTTTATAACACTCGCATCGCTTAATCTTGTAAACAATTACAGAAAAAGCTATAGCTTATGCCTCGTACACCTTTGATGCAACGATTGCTAAAACTTACTTCGACCGCAAGAAAAGCAAAGCAGCAACAAATCAATGAAATAGAATTTGCTGAACATCATTTTTCACGCAGGCAATTTCTGCAAACTTCGTCAATGGCAGCAATTGCTGCCGCAGCTTTGGCAAGCTGCACTAAAGTAATTGAATTTGGAGAAAGCAATGACGATGACCTGAGTAATAGTGGTGCATCAACTCCTTCAATCGCAATTATTGGTGGCGGTATTGCTGGCTTAAATGCCGCATTTCAACTTCAAAATGCAGGTGTTCCTTCCACTATTTATGATGCAAATACAAGGGCGGGCGGCAGAATGTTTACAGCACAAAGTTTATTAAATACGGGTTTAAGTACAGAACTGGGCGGCGAATTTATTGATTCAGGCCATCACGATATGCGGCTTTTGGCAAAACGTTTGAATCTGCCTTTAATTGATTTGTATCAATCTTCAGAATTAGAACTTCGGCAAAACATTTATTTCTTTAATGGCACTTTTTATAGTAATAAAGATTTTTTGAAAGCAATTGCGCATTATCTGCCGGCAATTGATAAAGATGCCAATAGTTTAAGTGGCATCATAAAGTATAATCATTATTCACCAACCGATAAAAAGTTCGATAACATGAATATCGAACAATATTTTGACAGTATAAATATAACCGGCTGGTTGCGTGAATTATTATTGGTAGCTTATTTAGGTGAATATGGTTTAAATACCGATGTGTGTAATGCTATCAACTTTTTATGGCTGTTTGGTTTAGCGCCTGATGGGAAACAGGCTTTATATGGTTATAGTGATGAACGCTATAAAGTGGAAGGCGGCAATCAGAAAATAGTTGATGCTTTGTATAATGAATTAAAGCATCGTGTGTATTTACAGCACAAGCTTTTAAAAATTGAAAGCAAAGGAACTGGCTATAAATTGTATTTTGATGGTGAAGCTAAATCAACTTACGCTGACATTGTTTTACTTGCTTTGCCATTTACTTTATTAAGAGAAGTGGAAATTAATGTTGATTTGCCTGAAGTGAAACGTAATGCTATTAATAACCTGGGTTATGGAAATAATTCGAAATTAATGTTAGGATTTAATGGAAGAATATGGCGTACCAAATACAATAGTGTTGGTATGAGTTATAGTGATAATGGTACGCAAAATACATGGGATAACAGCCAATTACAACCCGGCAAGGATGGCGGCTTAACTGTTTATCTTGGTGGTGATGATGCTGTAAAACTTGGCAATGGTGATGTGAATGATAAAGCATCTGCATACTTGAAAGACCTAAACGAAATATATCCCGGAATAAAAAATAAATACAATAATAAAGCTTATAGAATGCTATGGCCACAGTTTGCTTTTACAAAAGCAAGCTATAGTGCATGGACAGTAGGCCAATATACCACCATTGCAGGCAGTGAAGGCGAAACTGTTGGTAATTTATTTTTTGCGGGTGAACATACATCATACAATTTCCAGGGCTTCATGAATGGTGGAGCTGCCTCAGGACGCATAGCTGCACAAAATATTTTGGATAAGATTGGGCATTAGCGTATTGCAAAAAGTAGTTTCTAATAATATACTTGAGTGTTTTACAAAAGAGTGGCTATGAATAAGGCAATTCTTTTTGCTAAATAAATGATGCAACGCAACTCGTTTTTTATAAATAGTGTTATGGATAGTATAGCCAAATGCAAATAAAGTGCTGCATTTTTTATAATTACATTTGGTAAATAATGCTATGAAGAGATTGTGGCAATATTATTTTTTCACTTTTATTATTTGCTTGTCAATACTATTAGTACAAGATACAGGTTGTGTAAAGGAATATAGTTTTGAAGGCGCATCACAGGATACGATACCAGTTGATACTACTCAAACAGATACTTTAGATACAATTACAACTCCTCCGGCTATAACATTTCCGCAATGTCCTTCGTGCCAGGTTACGAATCAAATTGATCTTGGCCATTGGGGTTTTAAAGTTGGTGAAACATATTTATGCGGTACTTATACAAATTCAGGTTTTTTTAGCGGATTATCAAAAACATCGTTTACTTTTTTTGGTCCATCATCATGTTCTGCTGATACAGGAATTGTAGTTTCTGTTTATTTATCAGTGCCTTTGAATCAAGATCGGTATGGACTAACCACTGATGCAGCTGCTTTTTATTATTACGATCATAATTCACCTGATGATATTTTAGACAGTCGCCATACTGCTAAATTTACCGTAACCGTTCAAAGTTTTATTAATGCAACCGGAGTTGTTACAGGCACATTTGCAGGTGATGTTTATACAGCGAATGGTGAGATTGTTCATATCACCGATGGACAATATAAGGCAACATTATACTAATAATTAATAGGCTTTTGCAAACAGCACTCTTTGTTCAGATGGCTTGCCGGTTAAAATACATTTGCCTTTTTCTTGCTTAGTGTTAAAAGGAATGCAACGGATGGTTGCCTTGGTTAATTCTTTAATTTTTTCTTCTGTTTCGCCTGTTCCATCCCAATGTGCATTTGCAAAACCGGTTTTGTTTTCCAGTACATCAATAAATTCCTCCCATGTATTCACTTCGCTAATATGCTCATCACGAAAGTTTTTTGCTTTGTTGTACATACTGTTTTGAATGTCATCTAACAATTTGGAAACTTGTTCTGCAATAGTATCTAAACTAAGGCTGGCCTTTTCTTTTTTATCTCTTCTTGCAACTTCAGCAACATTGTTTTCGAGATCTTTTGGGCCGATCGTTATTCTAACTGGCACACCTTTCATTTCATATTCAGCAAACTTCCATCCCGGGCGAACATTATCAGTGTCATCATATTTTACTCTAATATTCTGTTGCCTTAACGCGGTAATAATTTCATTTGCTTTTTGTGAGATTATATTTTTCTGGTCCCCGTTTTTATAAATAGGCACAATCACAACCTGTAAAGGCGCAATTTTTGGCGGCAATATTAAACCATCATCATCGCTGTGCGCCATAATCAATGCACCAATCAATCTGGTACTAACGCCCCAGCTTGTTGCCCACACATAATCTAATGTATTATTTTTATCACTGAATTTTACATCGAAAGCCTTTGCAAAATTCTGCCCGAGAAAATGTGAAGTACCTGCCTGTAAAGCTTTGCCATCTTGCATCAAGGCTTCTATACAATAAGTGTCTTCTGCACCGGCGAATCGTTCGTTTGGTGTTTTTGTTCCTTTAATAACAGGCACTGCCATAAAATCTTCAACAAAAGTTGCATACACATCCAGCATTTGCTTTGCTTCAAATACAGCTTCTTGTTTTGTTGCATGTGCTGTATGCCCTTCCTGCCATAAAAATTCTGCGGTACGTAAGAACAAGCGGGTACGCATTTCCCAACGTACAACGTTCGCCCACTGATTTATTAAAATTGGTAAATCGCGGTAACTTTGTATCCAGTTTTTATAACTGTTCCAGATGATGGCTTCACTGGTTGGACGAACGATTAATTCTTCTTCAAGCTTTGCTTCTTCGTCAACAATTAATTTTCCTTTTTTATTTGCATCAGCTTTTAAACGATAATGCGTAACAATTGCACATTCCTTTGCAAAGCCTTCTGCATTTTGTTCTTCGGCCTCAAACAAACTTTTTGGCACAAACAGAGGAAAATATGCATTTACGTGTCCTGTATCTTTGAACATTTTATCCAGGGCATCACGCATGTTTTCCCACAATGCAAAACCATAAGGCCTAATGATCATGCATCCTCTCACAGCGCTGTAGTCAGCTAATTCACTTTTTAAAACAAGGTCGTTATACCACTGAGAGTAATCTTCACTTCTTGATGTTATTGCTTTACCCATACCATTTATAAAAAACTAATTTTAAATACAATCAGAAAGCGGCAAAAGTAATAACTTGCATACAAACAATGTGAGAATGAAATGAGCTATAAAAATTTTCAACAGATTGTATTCAAAGTAGTGAAAATTTTATGGCGAGTTCCATGTGTCAATTGAAAGAAAAAATTATTACACATGAAAAAGAATTTAGTTTACCTGCTTAGTGTGATTGCTTTAATTACAAGTTGCTCTCCCGCATATAAAACCTCTCAAACGCCAGACGATGTTTATTATTCGCCCGGTCAAAAAATTTATGTTGCTGACAGGTATGAAAGCTATCCTTCATCGTCAGATGACGAATACCTGCGTATGAAGGTGCACAATTATAATAGATGGAGTACAATTGATGATTATGATTACTGGTATGACAGCCGTTATTACTACAATAATTATTATAGCCCTTGGTCACCAGGCCTTTCAGTTGGTCTTAGCTATGGATATAATTCTTATTATACTTATAATCCTTATTGGTACAACCCGTGGCATTCTTGGTATAACCCGTGCTATACTGTTGTTTATTATAAAAACCCGGCGGTGTATTATAAACCTGTAAGTAACTATAATGTTTCAACTTATAGCAACAGGAATTATAACAATAGCAATATGCCCTTACAAAACAGTAATCGCAGTAATGCTTATAACAACAGCAACTATAATGTGAACAGAACAAGAAATAACAATAATTATCAAAATAATAATAATTCAAACCCGTCAAGATCATTTAACAGTGGCAGCAGTATGAATTCCGGTGGTGGCGGAGGTTCACGTATCAGCGGTGGCGGAAGCCGGTCACGACCTTAATCAATCTGATTTACCTGGTTAAATTAATTACATAAAACTTGTTGAAGTGTTTATGAGGAAATTGTTGCTTTTTATCACAGGATGTATTTCTTTTAGTTATTCTTTTGCTCAAAATCCCGATGATGTTATAAGAAATGCGTGGTTTGTACCCAACGGTTCAGCGCGAAGTAATGCAATTGGTGGCGCAATGGGTGCTTTGGGTGGAGATGTTACAGCATCCTACACAAATCCCGCAGGACTTGGTTTTTATAAAACAAAAGAAGTAGTGCTTTCGCCGGGATTTTTATTGAATAATAATAAATCGGATTTTCGCGGAACTTCTGCTAATGGAATAAATAAATCCGGTTTTCAGTTAGGACCTACCGGAGTAGTTATTGGAGGGAAAATCGACGATAAAGGCCGTTCATCAGCGTTCTCTATATCGTTTAATCAGCTTGCGGGTTATAACAATAAAATACATTACCAGGGTTTAAACGATACTACTTCTTATTCAGAACATTTTGCTGAAGAGTTAGTAGCAAATGGTGCAGATACAAATGCAGCAGCTAATAATTACCCTTTCGGATCTTCCTTAGCTTATTTTACATATTTAATTGATTATACACTGGATTCATCGGGTAACTTGAGTGGTTACAGAAGCCTCGTTCCGGTTGGTAATGGTAACATTATAAATCAACAGTATGATGAAACTGACGGTGGTGGTTTATATGAAATTTCAGTTGGCTTTGCAAGCAATTCGAAAGATAAATTGTATTTAGGAGGAAGTATAAATATCCCGCTATCATTTTTTACACAGGATATTACTTACCAGGAATCTGATGCCGGCACCGATCAGCATAACAATTTTAGTTATTCGGTATATACACAAAATCATTCAATGAATGGCATAGGTATAAATGGAAGATTTGGCATTATTTACAATTTGCAAAATTCTTTACGGTTGGGTTTTGCTTTTCACACACCTTCATTTATAAGTTTTACTGATAGATTAGACGCTGCCATGACGACTAATACAGAAGATTATAAAGGAACTCAAACTGCCAAAAGCAGTGATTTTTCGAATGCAGAAAGAGAAGTAAAGTATAACGAAATAACACCTTATAAATTTATTGCCAGTGCAGCTTATGTATTTAAGGAAGTTGAAAACGTAAAACTACAGAAAGGGTTCATTAGCGCTGATATTGAATATGTAAATCATCGTGGTTCAAGATTTATTCAACAAACCAATGATAATGGAAATACCGATCCTTCATTAGACAACTATTATACTTCTTTAAATGATGCGGTAAAATCTTATTATAAAGGCGCTTTTAATTTTAGGTTGGGAGGAGAATTGAAGTTTTCGCCGTTCGCAGTGCGTTTTGGTGGTGCATATTACGGAAGTCCTTATGCTGATAAAGCCTTAAAAGCAAATAATGTCGTGGTCGGAGGTGGCTTAGGTTACCGTAAATACGGAATGTTTGTAGATATCACCGTTAATCAGCTTATAAATAAAGATGTGAATTTCCCTTATCGATTAGCTGATAAACCAAACACGTTCGCAACATTAAAAAATCAACGTACTAATATTTCACTTACTATAGGAGTAAAATTCTAATTAATTTGCCGTAGCAACATCTTTGGAAACAGCCTCTATTTTCACTTTTGCGATACCGCGGTTTACAATTTTTAATTGTTTAGCGCCAGTCATTGTAAGGTCAAGAATTCTTCCTTTTTGAGACATGCTTGGATGCATACGGTCGTTGATACGAACAATAATAGATTTGCCTGTTAAAAGATTTGTTACTTTAACCCATGTGTTTAAAGCAAAAAAATTACTGGCAGCTGTAAGATTGCAGTGATGAAATACTTCACCTGTTGCAGTAAGATTACCTTCAAATTTGCTCGCGTAATACGTAGCTAAACCGGTAATAATATTACTGCTGCTTTTTGAAGATGTAGTAGTAGTTGAAGTTTTCTTTGTAAAAGAAAAAATCGGGGGCCACGTATTTGGACGGGCACTGCTGTTAATGTTGGAGAATAATCCTGAAACAAAAAGGAACAGAAAAATTCCAAAAAATTTCTTCATTTTAAAGTTGTTTATAAAGCACTAAGACTTTAGATGAATAATAATTTTACGTCTCTCAATTCCTTCGGATAAGCTCGGCACAATTCGCAATAATCATGCCATAATCCTTCTTTCTACAAATAACGGATGGCAAAAATAAGGATTTTTTTTGTAATGGACAATGCGGTTAATACATTTAACATACTGCGCAGTTCGCATAGGGAAATCTGCAAAGAATTCGTTGCATAAGCAACATTTCAGTTATTTTGCGGCCACTAATTTATTTGCATGAAGATATTGGTTTGCATAAGTAAAACACCTGACACCACTTCAAAAATTGGCTTCAAAGATAATAATACAAAACTTGATGAATCAGGCGTACAATGGATTATCAATCCTTATGACGAATGGTATGCTTTGGTAAAAGCTATTGAATTAAAGGAGAAAGATGCATCTGTTCAGTTGCATTTAATTACCGTTGGTGGCGCAGATTGTGATCCCATCATTCGTAAAGCTTTAGCACTTGGTGGCGATGAGGCTATTCGTGTTAATACAACAAACGATGACACTTATTACATTGCTGCTCAAATAGCGGAAGTTGCCAGGCAAAATAATTATGATCTTATTTTAACCGGTAAAGAAACTATCGACTATAACAGTTCATCCGTAGGTGGAATACTTTCGGAATTACTTGATCTGCCTTTTATTTCTTTGGCAAATAAAGTTGACATTAATGGCAGATCTGCAAAAGTTGAACGTGAGATTGAAGGTGGCGAAGAAACAAATGAAGTAAGCCTGCCTGTTGTTATAAGTTGCCAGAAAGGTGTGGCCGAGCAACGTATTCCAAATATGCGTGGTATAATGGCTGCACGCACAAAACCGTTAAAAGCTGTTGAACCAGCAGCGATAGATGCATTAACGCATGTGGATAGTTATGAATTACCTGCGCCAAAAGCTGGTGTAAAAATGATTTCGCCGGATAATGTCCAGGAACTCGTTCGCCTGCTGCATGAAGAAGCAAAAGTTATTTAGAAAATTATGTTATCAGCTGCAATATTTCAGTTGAGCATTGTTGTGTCACTCACTTGTGCTGTATATTTTCAATCATCGATAAACTAATTATAAATGGTACTTGTATTTGCAGATCATTCTGATTCCGAAATAAAAAAATCTTCTTACGAAGTATTAAGTTACGGTGCTGCATTGGCAGAAAAATTGGGCACTTCAGCCGAAGCAATTGTTTTAGGAACAGTGAAAGATGATCTTTCAACGTTAGGAAATTATGGTGTAACAAAGGTGCACCAGGTTTCAAATGATAAACTTAATAATTTAGATGCGCAGGTTTATACTAAAGTTATTGCGGAAGCTGCGCAATTATTGAAAGCTGATGTAATTGTTTTCAGTCATAACCAAACTGGAAGATCTGTTGCTCCAAGGCTTTCTGCAAGGTTGAAAGCGGGTTTTGTTTCAGGTGCTGTTGCATTGCCGGATACATCAAAAGGTTTTGTTGTAAAGAAAAATGTATTTAGCGGAAAGGCATTCGCAAACGTTAGCATTAATTCTTCAATTAAATTAATTTCGGTTAATGCAAATAGTTTTCAAACTAAAAAAAACGATGCCACTGCAACGGTGGAACAATTAAATATTACTGTTGATGAGCCGAAAGTAAAAGTCACGTCAGTTGATAAAGTCAAAGGCGAAGTGCCCCTGACCGAAGCAGAAATAGTTGTAAGCGGCGGCCGTGGCTTAAAAGGGCCGGAAAACTGGAAAATTGTTGAGGACCTCGCACATGCTTTACATGCAGCAACTGCTTGCAGCCGCCCGGTTGCAGATTCCGGCTGGCGACCTCATCATGAACATGTTGGACAAACGGGAATTCAAATTTCGCCCAACTTATATATTGCTATTGGGATTTCTGGTGCGATTCAACACCTGGCCGGCGTGAACCGCAGCAAAACAATAGTTGTAATAAACAAGGATGCTGAAGCACCATTTTTTAAAGCTGCCGATTATGGAATTGTTGGTGATGCGTTTGAAATTGTTCCAAAGCTTACTGAAGAAATCAAGAAATTATAAAGACTTTTTCATACCAAAAGCGGGATGTTTTCAGTCCGCCTTTTAGTTACAATACTCTTAAAAAATAAAAACCCCGCAAAAATTGCGGGGCTCACAAAAAAAATTATTTGTTTATACTTTAAAATGGGAGAATGCTTTATTTGCTTCTGCCATACGATGTGTATCTTCTTTCTTTTTAAAAGCAGCGCCTTCGCCTTTGCTTGCAGCAACAATTTCATTCGCTAATTTATCGGCCATTGTTTTACCGTTACGTTCACGGCTGTAGCGGATAAGCCATTTCATACTCAAAGAAATTTTGCGGTCTGCACGCACTTCAGTCGGAATTTGAAAAGTGGCTCCGCCAATTCTGCGGCTGCGGACTTCAACTGCAGGTGTTACATTTTGTAATGCTCTTTTCCAGATTTCATAACCGTTTTCATTAGTCATTTTGCTTACTTTATCAACAGCATCATAAAAAATGTTGATTGAAGTGCTTTTCTTTCCCTGCCACATAATGTTGTTTACAAAACGTGTAACCAGTTTATCGTTGTAACGTGCATCTGGTGCTAAGGGTAATTTTTTTGCTTGTGCTTTTCTCATTATCGCTTATAATGATTTGAATGATTATTTTTTTGCTTTTTCTTTCTTGGTTCCGTATTTAGAACGGCTTTTTTTGCGGTCTTTAACGCCGGCAGTGTCAAGGCTGCCACGTACAATATGGTAACGTACGCCTGGCAGATCTTTTACACGGCCCCCGCGTATTAAAACAATTGAGTGTTCCTGTAAATTATGACCTTCACCAGGAATGTATGCAATAACTTCAACTTTGTTTGTCAAACGTACTTTCGCCACTTTGCGCAAAGCTGAGTTTGGTTTTTTTGGTGTTGTGGTATAAACTCTTGTGCATACGCCGCGGCGTTGCGGGCATGCGTCCAAAGCTCTCGATTTACTTTTTGCCCTGATGATCTCACGGCCTTTTCTTACTAACTGTTGTATTGTAGGCATTACTAACCTTTAATTTTTGGGACGGCAAAGGTAATGGCTCAAGAGGAAATTTCAAAACTTTTGAAAATCTCTTATTTCAGTAAAGCAAAAATTTATGATTTTAATGTAATTCGTCATTAAATCTTGAACATCCATCCATATTTGTCTTTTATGAGGCCATGGCGAATTTCGTTTAACTTATGTTTTACCTTAAGTGCAGTAGTGAAATTAGAAGTGTCAAAATGCATCACGGTATTCTTGTATTTCAATTCTTTTATAAGTGATATAACCGCTGCTGTACCCATTCCAAATACTTCGTTAAGTGTACCTTTGTTGTATGCTTCAACAACTTCATCTATACTTATGCGGCGCTCTTCTGTTTTTATACCTATATCCTGTAAAATGGTAATTACACTGCTCCTGGTAACACCATTCAAAATAGTGTCGCCTAAATCAGGGGTAATAAAGACGCCGTTGATGATGAAACCAATATTCATCATACCAACTTCCTGCAGCCATTTATGCTCAAAGGCATCTGTCCATAAAACCTGGTCGTAACCTTGCTTGCGTGCAAGCATAGCGGGTAGCATGCTTCCGCCATAATTGCCAGCATTTTTTGAAAAGCCAACACCACCCGGTGCGGCTCTTGTATAGTGTTCTTCAACTGCAATTTTCATAGGTACAGCGTGAAACGGGCCAACCGGGCTTAGCATGATCAAAAACTTATACGTCTCAGAAGGTTTTACACCAAGCGCACTATCAGTAGCAAACATTAACGGGCGTATATACAATGAATGATCATTTTTCAAAGGAATCCACTCCTTATCAATTTCAATGAGGCGCCTCATGCCTTCAATGAAAAGTTCTTCTGAAACTTCGGGCATGCACATGCGTTGAGCGGAAAGATTAAAGCGTATAAAATTTTCGTAAGGCCGAAAAATATATGCCTCACCATCATGATTACGAAATGCTTTTATTCCCTCAAAAATTGCCTGGCCGTAGTGCAATGCAGAATTCGATGGCTCGATCAGCAAAGGTTGATAAGGTTTAATTTCAATATTTCTCCATTCACCATTTTCAAAATCTGCTTCAAGCATATGGTCAGTAAAATATTTTCCAAAAGGAAGATCTTCCTGCCGGAGGTGCTTTAACTTACTTGCTGTAATTTTACTGACATTTATATCTAACACGTCTGTCATACCTTTAAATTTGATGCAAAGAAAATAAAATTATATCGAAACGAACAACCGTTAGTCAATTCTAACAAATGAAATGACAACGTTATTGTTTGCTATTACAAATTTAAAAAAACTGATGGAAGAGCGATTACCAGATTTTGTTTTGTCTGATTTATTTTCAAATTATTTAGTATTTACCGGAGAAAATTTACCGGTTGCGTCTTCTCGATCAAAAGCAACTATAGAAAAAATTGCAGAGGAGATACCAAAGCCAAAAAAAAATTATTTAGGTAATTATGAAAGAAAAATTGTTGTGCTTGTAAGCGATGCAGAAAATATTTATTTAAGTGATCACAATTTAAACTTCCTTACAGGTATTTTAAATGCCTGCAAATTAAATCTTGCACATATTGCTTTGATCAATTTCACGAATAATACACTCAACTTTTCAAACCTGAAAAAAAATTTGCAACCTGAATATTTAATATTATTTGGCTTAACAGCTTTGCAAATTGCTTTGCCTTTTACAATGCCTGATTACCAGGTTCAGGAATACAATAAATGCAAAATATTAATCGCACCTTCTTTAAATGAGCTAAACCAACAAACAACCGCCGCAAAAACAGAAAAAACAAAATTGTGGAAGAGCCTTCAAAAAATATTTGACCTTTGACAAACACACTCATATTCGCCAGCAATAATCAACATAAGGTTGAAGAGATCAATTCAATTATTGGCGATAAATTTACTGTGATTAGTTTAAAGCAAGCAGGAATTGATATCGATATTCCTGAACCACATGATACCATTGAAGCAAATGCTTCAGAAAAATCTAAAATAATTTTTCAGCTTACAAAACAAAATTGTTTTGCAGATGATACCGGGCTTGAAGTAGAGGCTTTGGATGGTGAACCCGGTGTAAAAAGCGCGAGATACGCCGGCAATGAAAAGAATTTTGAAGCCAACATTGATAAGCTGCTGGATAAATTGAATGGAATGAGTAATCGTAATGCGCAGTTTAAAACTGTTATTTCTTTGATATGGAATGGAGAAGAATATTTATTTCAAGGAATTGTGAAAGGCAAAATTTTATATGAACGCAGAGGAAAAAATGGCTTCGGTTATGACTCCGTTTTTGTTGCTGAAGGCAGTGATAAAAGTTTTGGTGAAATGGAACTGTATGAAAAAAATTTATTCAGTCATCGTAAAAGAGCAATGGACAAAATGATTGAATTTTTTAAACAAAAAACTTAAACATAGATGTAAACATACAATTTATAAATACCTTCTTATCTCTTCAACCAACTCTGCCTTCATTATCGGCACACCCATGATTTTATTAAAAGCTTTTGCATCAATTAAAAATTTATCCCGTATAATTTTTATAAGCTGGCCATTATTGATCTCGGGAATTAAAATTGTTTCAAAATTTTTGATGATCTCTCCAAGGTTTCTCGGAAAAGGTCTTAAATAACGTAAATGTGCATGGCTTACCTTGTGGCCTTCACTTTGTAATTGATGCGTTGCACTTTTAATGGCGCCGTAAGTGCTGCCCCAACCCAACACTAAAACTTTGCCGGTTTCAGCGCCGCTATCTAAAGTTTGTAAAGGAATATAAGTGGCGATATTCTCAACTTTTTGTTCACGTATTTTTACCATCAGTTGATGGTTTTCCGGGTCGTAACTTACATTACCTGTAACATTTTGTTTTTCCAAACCACCAATGCGATGTTCCAATCCCGCAGTGCCAGGTATTGCCCAGGGACGCACTAATTTTTCATCACGCTTGTAAGGCAGGAAAGTTGATTCATCTCCATCAAGCCCTTGTTTAAACTTCACTTCAATTAATGGCAAATCTTCACTTTTTGGAAAACGCCATGGCTCAGCACCATTAGCAATATAACCATCACTCAAAAATATTACAGGCGTCATGTGCTGAACTGAAATACGCACTGCTTCAAACACTGCATCAAAACAATCACTCGGTGTGCGTGAAGCTATTACCGGCATGGGGCATTCACCGTTCCTTCCATAATAGGCCTGCAATAAATCGCTTTGCTCTGTTTTTGTGGGAAGCCCTGTTGATGGCCCGCCGCGTTGAATATCTATTATCAACAAAGGAATTTCAAGCACAACAGCTAAACCCATTGCTTCGGCTTTTAAAGCCATGCCTGGTCCTGATGTTGTAGTTACACCAAAACTTCCTCCATAACTTGCCCCAATTGCAGATGTAATAGCAGCGATTTCATCTTCTGCCTGGAAAGTTTTTATACCGAATGATTTATGCCTGCTTAATTCATGCAAAATATCTGATGCGGGTGTGATAGGATAACTTCCCAAAAAAAGTTGCAAACCACTTTTTTGGCTCGCAGCAATCAATCCATACGCCAGCGCCTGGTTACCCATAATACTACGATAAACACCTGGCAACATTTTAGCCTTTTCAACCTTATATCTTGTGCTAAAAGTTTCTGTTGTATCACCATAATTATAACCAGCCTGCAATACTTTAATATTGCTGTTAAGTATCATTTCTTTCTTGCCGAATTTTTCTGTAAGAAAGTTGATCGTGTTTTCTAAACTGCGGTTATACATCCAATATAAAAAGCCAAGCACAAACATATTTTTTGCCCGGTCTTTTTCTTTCATGCCGAGTTCAGGAAAATCTTTTAGCGATTCCCGTGTTAGTTTGGTTACATCAATTTTGATCAGGTCATAACTTTCAAGACTGCCATTATCCAAAGGATTTACACCATCGGTATAATTAGCAAGCCGGAGATTTTTTGCATCAAAGCCATCAATGTTCGCAATTATTTTTCCGTCCTTCTTTAGGCTTTTAAGATTTGCTTTAAGAGCAGCTGCGTTCATTGCCACCAATACATCGCACATGTCGCCGGGTGTAAAAACTCTGTCTGAAGAAAACCTTAATTGAAAGCCGCTTACACCGGGCAGAGTGCCTTGTGGTGCACGAATTTCTGCCGGAAAATCAGGAAATGTTGCAAGATCAATTCCCAATAAAGCAGTGTTGTTGGTAAACTGCGTTCCGGTCAGTTGCATTCCATCACCACTATCGCCTGCAAATTTTATAACTACGTCACTCAGCAAAACATCTTGTCTGTCCATTATCTTCTTTTTTCAAATCTGCAAAGTTAATAGAGGAGAGCTTAATTAATATAACTCAGGAATAATAGGTATGAGATTCAATTTCTTTAAAAAAGATAAAAATTAATACTGAATGTTAATTACATTTATAGCGTTAACAGCAAAATGCATAGAAACCAAAATTTTCCATCTGTATTAATTATCTGAAAAAGCTTGATCGTTGTTTAATTAATAAATTTCAACTAGTTATTATTTGAGAAAACTGTTTCAGGCTTGTAATATTTTAAGAAACAAAATTCCATAATTTCAAAACCTTGTTGCCATGAAAAAAAATCTACATGCACAAAAAACATTTCGCTATTTAATTTTTAATCCTAAAATTTTTTTGATCTTACTTGTTTTTGCAGGAAAATCTGAACTTTTAAAAGCACAAAAGATTCACTATCCTTTATCAATTTCCAGTAAGGATTATAAACCCGCTCAAACGCAATCTAAAATAACCACATTAAAGCATCCGGTCAACCTCAGCCCTACAGCAGGTACGTGGACGGCCTTAACTAATTCACCCGCGTTTGTTTGCGGTGGCGGAATGTTGCTGCTTTCCGACGGAACAGTTTTATGTAAATCTTATGGCGGGGGAACCGATGGCATTGGAAATATTTATACCAGGTTAACACCTGATGCGAGCGGTAGTTATATTAATGGTACATGGAGTTCGATAGCTCCAATGAACAATACACGTTTGTATTATTCATCACAGGTATTAAAAGACGGGAGAGTATACGTTGCAGGAGGTGAATATGGTTCCGGCTTGGCACATGGAGAAGTATACGATCCACTAACTAATGTATGGACGCTTACGCCTGACCCCGGAACTAATGTAAGTGATGCTAATTCAGAAATTTTGGAAGATGGCCGCGTATTGCAGAATTTAATCGGTGGAGATTTTCTTCATAATGTTATCTACGATCCGTCAACTAACACATATTCTCCAGGGCCTTCAACGCTTGATTATGCAAATGAATCGGCATGGTTAAAGTTGCCTGATAACAGTATTTTATATGTAGATATGACAATCGGTGGCGATGACCATAGTACCGAGCGTTATATTCCTGCTACAAATTCATGGATTGCTGATGCTAACATTCCTGTAAGTATATACGATCCTTATGGTTTTGAAGCAGGTGGTGCTTTTTTATTGCCTGATGGAAGAGGCTTTTTTCTTGGCGCTACAGGGCATACAGCATACTATACACCATCAGGCAGTACAAGTAACGGAACCTGGGCAGCCGGCCCTGATATACCAAATTCACAGGGCACGCCTGATGCAGCGGCAGCAATGATGGTAAATGGTAAAATTTTATGTGCAGTTTCTCCACTGCCTACTTCCGGCAATCATTTTCCCAGCCCTACGTCCTTTTATGAGTTTGATTATCTCACAAATTCATTTACACAGGTTAGTGCGCCAGGTGGGGGCACAACAAATAATAATGGCTGCTATATAACTAACATGATTGACTTGCCCGATGGTTCAGTTTTATTTGCGAACCAGGGAACATCCCAGTATTATATTTATACCCCTTCAGGCACACCACTTACCACAGGCAAGCCTGTTATAACCGGGATTACACAAACCGGGAGTAATACTTATAGTTTAACAGGTACCGGCTTTAACGGAATTTCTGAAGGTGCTTCTTACGGTGACGATTGGCAAATGTCAACTAATTATCCAATTGCAAGGCTTACCTCTGGCAGTAATGTTTACTATTGCCGCACTTCAAACTGGAATAGTACAGGTGTTCAGCGGGGAAATGCTCCTGATAGTGTAACTCTAACATTGCCAGCAGGGTTACCGGACGGTTCTTATTCTTTGGTAGTTACGGCAAACGGAATCGCTTCTGACCCTGTTTCATTTGCAACAGGATGTCAGCCGCCAATAAATACTTCTGTTTTATCTCTTACAAGTACATCAGCAGTGTTAAACTGGGAATCGGGAAGTGGTTCAAGTGTAACAAATTATAAACTTAGTTATAAAGTTGGCACAGCATCAACATTTACTACAGTTCCAGTACATCATTTGCCATATATTTTAACAGGCCTTAGTGCAAATACGGTTTATAAATTTAAAGTTCAAAGTGTTTGTACAGGTAATACAAAAAGCGATTACACAGCACTTTCATCATTTAAAACATTGCATAACGGAAATGTTTCTTATTGTACAACTAAAGGTGTTACTGCTTACGAATACATAAATAAAATTGCTATTGGAAGTATTAACAACCTAAGTGGTGACAACAGTGGCTATGGCGATTATTCAGGATTAAGTACAGATATTGCTGTTGGCAGCTCGCCAAGCATCAGGCTTACTCCGGGATTCCAGGGTAGCGCTTATGATGAATATTGGGAAGTGTATATCGATTATAATCACAACGGATGGTTCGAGGATGCAGGTGAAAAGGTAGCAACCGGTCATAAAAATGCCGCACTAACCAAAACATTTACTGTTCCGCTTACAGCAACCCTTGGTACAACACGGATGCGTGCAGTTATGCATTATGGTGGTTACTTGGGTTCAACATGCGGAGACTTTTCTGATGGCGAAGCAGAAGATTATACTGTAAATATAACAGGCAGCGGATTTGCAGGAATTGCACCGGATGCCTCTGAAGCATCTGTAGCCTCTTCGATTATTATTGTACCTAATCCAATCAAATCTTATTCGGCAACAGCAATATTAAATTTGACTAAGCAAGGCAGCACTTCTTTACGCATTACTGATCTTACAGGGAGAGTTTTGTATGAAATAAATTGTACAAACCTGCATACTGGTAAAAACACGATTGATTTAAAGGACCTAAAAATTAGTAATGGAGTGTTCGTGATTGTGGCAATGCAAGAGAATGCAATAATTGCAAGATCGCAAATACAAGTTTCAAGGTAATTTTTTTTACAAAAAGCTTTTTAATAGTTTATCAGAACCGCTTAACAAGCGGTTCTGTTTTTACATACAACATAATAAATTCAATCTCCGATCAATTAACAATAAAATATTTTATAAATATTTAGTCAACAATATTATTCAATCTTCTTTACGCTAATTTTACCTCTTTAAATAAAAACAATTATGGCACTTTTTCAGTCGGGAAACCCGACTTTATCTCAAAAAATTTTCAGTCGTTCTATTACGCAGGATGAGGCCGGCACAATGACGGTGCGTGGCTCGATGGCAAAGTTTGGATTTTTATTGTTTATGGTATTGGCAGGCGCAGTATATACCTGGTATTTGTATTATAATAATCAGCCGCAAACTATGATGACATTAATGTGGGTGGGGTTGATTGGCGGATTGATCTCTGTTTTTGCAATAAGTTTTAAACCAACGCTGGCACCTTACCTTTCACCTGCTTATGGAATTTTAGAAGGTTTTGTTTTGGGTGCAATCTCAGCAATTTTAAATGATGCTTTCAGCGAAAAATATCCGGGACTTGTGTTGCAGGCTGTAGGCTTAACTTTTGGTGTTGCTTTCGCTATGTTTTTACTGTATAATTTCAGAGTAATAAAAGCAACTGAAAAATTTAAGTCAATCATTTTTGCTGCCACCGCAGGCATCGCTGTATTTTATGTTATTACACTTGTATTAAGGATGTTTCATGTAAACATTCCATTCATGTATGACAGCTCTGCCTTAGGAATTGGTCTTTCAATTTTTATTGTAGCAATTGCTGCATTAAATCTTATTATAGATTTCGACATGATAGAAAAAGGCTCAGAGATGGGCGCTCCAAAATTTATGGAATGGTATGGTGCATTTGGGTTACTGGTAACAATGGTTTGGCTATATATAGAAATTCTAAAATTATTAAGTCGCTTCGCAGGCAGAAAATAAGCTCTCATCTTAAAAAAAATATTAAGCCGTTTCATATTGAGGCGGCTTTTTTATTTATTAAACTTGCTTTCAATCAAAAATTAGATAAATGGTAATGCTGTTATTTGTGTATGCTTTATTTTCACCGCTTTAAAATTTTTTCACATGAGATTATTGACAATACGATTGCTGCTTCTTTGCATTTTTTTTAGCGCAGCTATTTATGCGCAGCCACCGCATGGCATTCATTGGTCGGTTGATGGAAATAGCTATTACTCCAGCAATGACGATGGAATCACCCAAATTAAAATGCCTTCTTTTACCAAAGCTGTTATTGCAACAACACAACAATTAACGCCAAAAGATTCTTCACACGCATTAAAAGCGCGCAACTTTTATTTCAGCGATGATGGAAAAAAAATACTGATATACACTAACAGCAAAAAAGTTTGGCGCTACGATACACGTGGCGATTACTGGATTTTAAATACTGCTGATAATAGTTTAAAACAAATTGGTAAAACATTGCCTGCATCCTCATTAATGTATGCAAAATTTTCGCCTGACGGCAACAGTGTGGCTTATGTAAGCAAGCATAATTTGTATGTTGAAGATTTAAATTCAAACAACATTAAACAGCTAACAACAGACGGAACAGACCGTATGATAAACGGAACTTTTGACTGGGTATATGAAGAAGAATTTGATTGCCGCGATGGATTTAGATGGAGCCCTGATGGAAAAAGCATTGCATACTGGAAAGTAGATGCGACAAAAATTCCCAACTTTTTAATGATCAATAATACAGATTCTGTTTATTCACATGTAGTGCCTGTTGAATATCCAACAGCAGGCACAGATCCTTCACCTTGTTATATTTATGTCGTAAACCTTTCAACCGGTAATTCAACAAAAATGAGTGTGCCCGGAGATCCGCAACAACATTATATTCCGCGCATGGAATGGGCAGCTAATTCTTCACAACTTATCATAGAACAATTCAATCGCAAACAAAATGAAATAAAGATCATGTATTGCGATGCAGCAACTGGCGCAACAAATGAAATTTATACTGAAAGTGATAAAGCATGGGTGGATAACAAAAATGCATGGAGTGACGAAAGATTCAGCAATCATTGGGAATGGGTAAAGGATGGAAAAGCATTTTTATGGGTAAGTGAAAAGGATGGATGGCGTCATATTTATTTAATAAGCCGCGATGGCAAAACACAAACATTGTTAACTAATGGCGATTATGATATTATTACATTGAAGGGATACGATGATAAAAGTGGTTATGTTTATTTTATAGCATCTCCGGAGAATGCCACACAAAAATATTTATATCGCACAAAAATGGATGGCAAAAGCAAAGCCGAACGTTTATCTCCTGCTGGTGAAAGCGGCACACATGATTATGATCTTTCGCCAAACGGTTTATACGCTTCGCATGATTTTTCGAACATCAATACGCCACCTGTTGAAGATTGGGTGAGCCTGCCAAAACATACGGTAATTAAAAAAGAAGAAAGCGAAAATAATGGCGGATTTACTTTGCCCCATACAGACATGTTTACCATAACAACTGATGATGGTATAAAAATGGACGGATGGATGGTGAAGCCAACCAATTTTGATTCAACAAAAAAATATCCTGTAGTATTTTACGTGTACACCGAACCTGCAGCGCAAACAGTAACAGACGAATATGGAGCGTCTTATAACTTTTTATATAATGGTGATTTTGCTGGTGACGGTTACATCTATATAAGTGTTGATGGCCGTGGTACACCGGCACCAAAAGGCGCAGCATGGCGTAAATCAATTTACAGGAATGTTGGCCGTATAAATATTCATGACCAGGCAATGGCTGCAAAAAAGATTTTGCAGTGGCCTTTTGTTGATACAAGCCGTGTTGCTGTTTGGGGATGGAGCGGTGGTGGCTCAGCAACATTGAATTGTATTTTGCAATATCCTGAAATTTATAAAACAGGGATATCAATTGCTGCTGTTGATAACGAGCTTACGTACGACGATATTTACCAGGAGCGTTACATGGGTTTGCCACAGGAAAACAGGGAAGATTTTATTGCAGGTTCACCAATTACGTATGCGAAAAATTTGCAGGGACATTTATTAATCGTTCATGGAACCGGTGATGATAATGTGCATTATGCAAATGCAGAAATGATGATAAATGAACTGATAAAGTACAATAAAATATTCCAGTTCATGCCTTATCCAAACCGAACGCACAGCATAAGCGAAGGCACTGGAACTACACAGCACTTGCGCAATTTGTACACTACATTTTTGCGGCAATATTGTGCTCCGGGAGGCAAATAAAATTATTATATAAGCGCTTATATAATGAAATTCCGCAGTAATTATTGCGGAATTTTTATTTTGTCACATCAAAAGTGATCATGTTGCTTCCTGCAAAACCATCAGCAGTTATTCCTTGTACAATGCAGGCAAATTTTCCTGTGATATCTGAAGTGTAAAAATTAAAACCTGCTTTGCCATCTGCGCCTGTTTCTATTTTAGGCGACCAGTACAAAACATTTCTTAAATCCGGCAAACGATTTTTTATTTGTTCATCTGTCGAATAAACGGGAGAGTAAAATTCTCTTTCGTGTTGCAGACCGTCAAACTTAACAACTATTTCGCCTGCGGTTAATGGAATATCGGCAAGATCGCCGCGATATGTTGTAAAACTTACAATGCCATCAGTAATTATGTTTCCATAATAATATTTGCGGGCAACAACATCAAGTCTTTTTATTTTTAAAGGATCGAACAGAATGATGCGTGTTGCATTTGTTACCGGCATCCCATCAAACAAAATCAACGGATCGGTATCAAAAAAAGTTTTTGTAGAAAAATCAGACACTCTGAAACGAAATTGATCTGACTCTTTTCTCACATGCACTTCAGTTACATATTCCCGCATCACCTCTTCCATGCTCGTAAACCTTGTATAATTATCCAAATAGTAACGTTTATCAGGCATGCCATAAAACAAAGAAGTATCTTCCGCATCGTATGAATATGCATGTTGTTTTTCGTTGATTAAATACGCATTGTCTGCCTGCACATTAATACTTCTGAATAACAAATCGTTTTTTGATTGGGCCGGTATTGTGAACGCCGTTGAAGCGTATTGCGAAAATTTATCAGAAAAAGCTGAAGTAATTGTTATCCTGTAATTACTGTCTGTTTTAACGATGATATTATCTGTGCCATAAAATCTTTTTACGTTAAATAATAACTTGCCGTTTGCATTGCTTTTTGCATCAGCTAATTGAAAATCTTCACCAGGCACGGTAAGTGTTGCATCGATATTTTGAGCCGGAGCGTTTGATGTATTACTAATTGTTCCATCAATTACAAGTCCCTCATGCTCAGGCAAAAATTCAAAATATGGTTTTTTATCTTGAAGTAAATTTTCCCATTTAAACCTTCGCCAGCCTTGCGTGAGCATTAAATTATCGGCTGCCTCATCTGCTTCTTTATCGTTTAATTGAAAATAATATTCCGGCGATGTGATCTTTCCTTTCAACTCAGAACTTAATAATAAATAAGAAAAAATATCATTATAATTTGAAGTTTGCAATGAATCGATCATAAAAATTGCAACAGACATATTTGCCATTGCAGGCTTATTAAAATGTTGAGAAGTGTTTATCGAAACATTTACAGGCTTTCTTATTGAATAATGATTGTTATCAGCCTGCAACTGAATGTTTAATCTTGAAGCAGGTTTTTTAAAATACAATCTTTCACAAACAGGTTGTTTGGCTGAATTAAATATTGTGATCACACTTATGCCATCTGCTAATTTATTTTTATCAATTATGAAATTCGATTCACCATTTGAAATATTGGCTTGCTGAAAATCTTTTAAAACATTTTGAGAATGAACCAGCAAATAAGCAATAGCATTATTAGTGTTTGTTGATACTGAAACTTTAATATGATCATCGTCTGTATTTTCAGTATGCATTACATAACCTTTCTTATACGAAGCCGGTAGTTGTTGTGTAATTGTAGTGTCTTCAAGTTTAATAATTGCTTTATAATTTTCATTTGACTTTGGAGTGAAATTGAAACTGCCCATTCCGAACTTCAATGATTGAAATGTTGCGATTGTATTGTTATTTGAATTTGTTACAGCGCCGCTGCAATCAACAGGTTCGCCATGTTCATCAACAACCTTAAATGCAATTTTGGATTGAATGCCCTCTACTAAATTGCCACCTTCCGGGAAAAAAGATACCTGGTATGATCTTGTTTGTGTTTCGGTTTTTACAACACCGGGTTTTAAAGTATTTACAATAGTGATCGGTGTTTGAAAAAAATAATCCGCATCAAAATTTTCCATCCATTTTGTGTAAGCTCTCAATACATAATTACCGGAAACAACATAAGACGGAATAATTAATGAACCATTGCCGCTTCCTTCGTTTAAAGAAATTTTAGCTTGTAAAACAGCTTTTTTTTCAGCGCTGATAATTTCAACATAAGCAACCCTACTTATGTCTGATGGCTTATGAAAATTCTCATCAACACAATAGAGCTTAAACCAAATGCTTTCACCAGCCAGGTAAAATGTTTTATCAGTATGAACAAACACTTTCTCATTATAATTGTTGATCTGATAAAAAGTGAATTGCTGTTGCAAACCATTAACTAAAGTTTGGCCAATTGCAATATTTGCAATCATATAACCTGCCAAAACAAGAAGAAGTTTTTTATGTAAAGCGTTCAGTTTTCCCATTCTTATTAATTCTATCTCCAAAATGATGGTCGTTGATTTGTGCCTCCATGTGTTGTACAATCCAAACAAATTTTTTGTGCTATTACTATATCCGGCCCTGAAAAGAAAAACGCTGTATAATCAGGATCTGTATAATAGTAATGACTAAAATCATTTGGGTCCTGCGGAATCGTTTTTTGATCGCAGGTATCAGAACCTATATTCCAGTTCGTTAAATCTTTGTGTTCGATAAACATTCTTTTTTCTGTTTCTGAAGAAGCATTTATAAAACCAATAACAGGTTCTGTCGGGTCTGATTCGCAGTGAACATTTCCAACCAATTGGCCAGGCTGCACATCAAAAAGGCCACCGCGGTCCTGCGAATTTTTTTGAATAATGCCCCAATATTTATAGGCATCAGCAGATATGCCACGTTGCCTTACCAATATGCTATAGCGCACAAAAATCTTTTCATCATTTTGAGGCACTGTTGCAATCTTCGCGTGATTAATTACATCATCTGATAAAGCAACTGAAGACCCGGTTAAAATATCAGATGACAGATCGCTTTGCCAGCAAGAATCAATCTGGTCAGTTGTATCAGCTACAAAAATGTGATCGCCTTTCACTACATAATAACCCTGCAAAGGACTTTTATATTCCCATGTTTCTGTATAATCCCATTTATAATAATGCGTACTGTTTGCAGGATCGTGTGTGTATAAATAAATATGTACATCGCCTGGCTGCTGCCATGTTAAAGAATCAATTTGCGGTGTGTTTGTGCAGGCAGCCAAATCTGAAATATAATTTTTGCCGTTTGCGGTTGTAATTTTTAACTGGTATGTTTTTGAAGTATTAAGATTTAACGCCGCACTTTGATAATTGCCATTTCCTGTTTCAATTAATGGATAAGTTGAGCCATCATCTGCAACAATTTGTATTGAAGCGCCTAATTCAGGATCAGTTTCAGCAGTTGAATCTGAAATGCTTCTTGTTCTGCTAAGTATAATTGTTGTGATTTGATTTGCACCTGCATTTATAAATCCATCAACAACCAAATAATTATTTTTTGCCTGTAAGGCAGGAGGATTATACGGTTTAACGCAATGCGCAAAAACAATTACAATAATTATTGCTGAATAATATTTTAAAATAAATGTACTCATCGTTAAAATCTTATGCTGTATGTAACAAAAGGAATCAGCGTTCCAAAAATACTTAACTGGTAACCTTTTGCTACACCATCCTGTTGTATAAAATAAACAGAATACACATTCTTTCTTCCCGTTAAATTGTACACACCAAACGACCATGAGTTATGAAACTTCTGATGCACTTTATGATTGCCATCGATGTTCATTGAAATATCTGTTCTGAAATAATCAGGAATTCTGTATGCATTTCTATCTGAATAATACAAACCTGTTGTTCCGCCCGAATTAAATACAGCCAACGGCAACGTAATTGGCCTGCCGGTGCTGTAAACAACATTCAAAGAAATATTGTAACGATGCGAGAACTGGTAGTTTGAAATAAAATTTAAGCTGTTTGGTTTATCAAAACTTGCAGGATAATATGCGCCTTTATTCACAATTTCACCTTGTGAAATATCATTAGATTGCAATAGCGTTCTTGAGTAAGTATAGCTTAGCCAGCCATTCAATTTGCCTGCATTTTTCTTTACTAAAAATTCAATGCCATAAGCTTTGCCTCTTGTTGCAATCACATCGGTTTCTATATGCGGATTTAAGATAAGGTCAGCGCCGCTTCTGTAATCCAGATAGTTTTTTGTTCTTTTATAATATACCTCAACAGAAGTTTCAATTGTATTGGAATTGAAGTTTTGATAGTAGCCTAATGAAACCTGGTAACCGTTTTGAGGTTTGATATTTGGATCACTCAGCTTCCAGATATCTGTTGGTGATATAGTTGTTGTATTGGTTAATAAATGTATGAATTGCTGCATTGTATTAAAGCTTGCTTTAAGCGATGCATTTTCTGAAACGCTGTACCGTGTACTGATCCTGAATTCAGGTGCAGCATATGTTTGTATTACTTTGCCCTTTGCATAATCAGCGGTTGATGTGATTGTAGTTGTATCTTTTGGAATGCCCTCAACATAACTATTTACTGTATGCGGGCCGAGATAATTGTAAACACTGTATCGTACGCCGGCATCTATAGATAAATCCGAAGTCACACTGTATTCGTCTCCCAAATACAATGCATTTTCCAAAGCTTGTTCATTTTGCAAAACGCTTGGAACAACCAACGATTTTCCTCCCACCGGCGTTAAAGCGCCGGGCTGCAGTTTATAATAAATACTGCTTAATCCAAAATCTATCCGGTTTTTACTGTTTGGCGAAAATGTAAAATCTGTGCGGAAATTATACTGGTTAATATTGAAGCTGAGCTTAAATGCATTTACTTCATTTTGTTCAGAGCTCACTGAATAATCATAATGATCAACACCACCAGTAATAACCATAAATAGCTTGTTATTGTAAATATGTTTCCATTTAATGTTTGCATTTTTATTGCTGTAAGCATATAAAGTATCCCTGTTCAATCTAAACCTGTCGTTGCTGAAATAACCGGTTATATACAAAGAATTTTTTGCGTTGATTGTATGGCTCAAACGCAGCGTAAAGTCATTGAAATTTGCGGTGCTATTGTTGTAAGCAGTGTTTGGAATTTGATTTAACAACCAGTCAGAATAAGTGCTTCTTATACTTGCAATGACGGATGTTTTGTCTTTTGCTAAAGGGCCTTCAATATAAAATTTACTTGTAAGCGGACCAATGCCTGCAGCACCACTCCATTTTTTTGTGTTACCATCTTTAACATCTACATCCAGCACCGAAGACAATCTCCCGCCATACTTTTCGGGAATAGAACTTTTATATAATTCAATGCCTTTAACCACATCAGGATTGAATGAGGAAAAGAAGCCGAATAAGTGTGATGAATTATAAACTGTCGCATCACTAAACAAAATTAAATTCTGATCAACCGAACCTCCGCGTACATTAAAACCATTACTTGCTTCACCAACAGAAGTAACGCCAGGTAAAGCGAGCACTACTTTCGAAATATCTGCTTCACCAAAAACAACAGGAATTTGTTTTATAGTTTTAATGCTTACAATGTTTGCGCCCATCTGCAAGCTTCGGGTGTTTGAATTTTTTTCTGTTCGTACGGTAACTGTTTTGAGGTTTGCTACATATTCTTCCAGGTCAATATTTAGTTTTCCATCACCATTTAAAACCACCTGTCTTTTTGTTTCTTTCATACCCGTTGAAAGAATTTTTATAGTGTGGTAACCTTTAGGCATGGTAAGCGAAAAGTATCCATACTGATCTGTATTTACACCAATTCGCGGTGTATCAATATAAACTGATGCACCAATTATAGGCTCACCCGATTTCATGTCGCGCACATAACCTGCAATTGTTGCATTGCCTGTGCCTAAACCTTTCCCGATGTATAATAATTTGTTTTCGATCGAAACACGCAGGGCTTCTTTCGGTTCTTGCGTGGTTTCTTCTTCGCTATTTTCTGGGGGTGTTGTATCAATTTTTTGCACAGGGGAAAAATAACCTTGCGGAAAATTTGTTTGAACGGTTAGTTGGTTAGTTATAAAAACACGATTTAAAGAATCAACTGCAAAATGAAATGAAGTGCCCTTTAAAACAGCTTCCAACAATTGTTGTATGCTGTAATTATTGGCAACTATATTAACCGTGATTGAATCTGTTTCGGTTTTATCGAAATAAAAATGATATGGATAACTGCTTTCAATTTTATCTGTAAAGGCAGAAAAATTTAAGCCGCTAAAATCTCCGCTTATTAATTGACTGCTTTGCGCAATTGCAGTTGACAAACTCAGCAAAAGGCTGCAAGTGATAATAAATTTATGGGCATTAATTTTTAAGTTCATCATAATATGCAGCCGTGCTTATAATTGCGTTTTCAAAATTTTTTCTGAAACTGATCTTATTGATCTTTATAAATTTTTTTAGCTCAGCCTTTTTATTATTAAAGACATTCAACACCGATTTTTCGTTGTCTACTTTATATAATTTATCGTTAGCATAGATGTAGTACCAGTCAAATTCCTGGTAGTGGCTATCATTCTCATCCAGTTTAGATGCTAACACTAATTGCTTTTCCTTTCTTGCCAAAACAGTTGATTTATTATTATACAGCACTTCATAAAAACCTGTGGTTTGCGGCAACGTAAACTTATAAGTGTTGGCTGCATTAATAAAACGGTTGCTGTCAAGTATAAAAAAATCAATTTTAGAGCTAACAAGCTTTATTGGATAATTACCGGTGTAGTCAAGAATTACCAACTCATTTGTTGTAAGATCAAAACGCATTGGCACATCATCATATAAATTGCCATTGTACATAATGGAGCCTTTTAAAATATCTGCCGATCTGTAATAAGCAAATCCTTTTACATTGTGGCCACCATACAAATATTCGCTGCCATTATATAAACTGATGTTACTTTTAAAACTATTATCAAATAATGCAACAATACTGTCTTTTGTTTGCGATTCAATCAATGAATCCTGTAAAGAATATTGTGCTTTGGCTTCATTAAAACCGGAAAAAAATAAAAAAATAAAAACAATAAAATGATTGAAAGAATTGCTTTTGAGTGTAGCCATTTATAGGTTGTTGTAATACGGCAAATGAATTTTGAAAATAAATGAATTAGCCCGAGTAAAAAAATTTTATTGATAAATGAAACGCGCTAATTACGCAGTTTTGCATTATGAGTTCGATAAAAGATTTACGCATTGTTTTTATGGGCACGCCGGATTTTGCGGTTGCGTCACTTAATGCTTTGGTTAAAGAAGGCAGTAATATTCTTGGTGTAATTACGGCGCCGGATAAGCCGGCCGGGCGTGGCATGCAACTACAGCAAAGTGCTGTAAAAAAATATGCACTTGAAAAAGGTCTGCATATTCTTCAGCCCGAAAAATTAAAGAACCCAACTTTTTTAGAAGAGCTGGAATCTCTGCAAGCAGATGTGCAAATTGTTGTCGCCTTTCGCATGTTACCTCAAATTGTTTGGAACATGCCGCCAATGGGAACGATTAATGTACATGCATCTTTGTTGCCGCAATATCGTGGCGCAGCCCCAATAAATTGGGCAATCATTAATGGTGAAAAAGAAACAGGTGTTACAACATTTAAACTGCAGCATGAAATAGATACCGGGAATATTTTGCTGCAGGAAAAAATTTCAATTAGCGAAGATGAAACTGCCGGTGAACTACATGATAAATTAAAAGAATTAGGCGCAAATGTTTTAGTTAAAACGATCAGAAGTTTAGCAGATGGAACTTTAAGTGAGTTGCCTCAAACTGAAATCCTCAATCCCGAATCGGAAGCAAAACACGCTCCTAAAATAAGTACTGAAACCTGTAAAATTGATTGGAATAAAAATGCAGAAGATATTTTTAATTTAACTCGTGGATTATCACCTTATCCTACTGCATTTACTTTTTTAGATGGTAAAATGCTGAAAATATTTTCAGGAAAAAAAGAAATAATAACGCACAATCTCGCTACTGGCGATTATAAAACAGATGGGAAAACGTATTTAAAATTTGCCTGCTCAAATGGGTTCATTCAGTGCACAGATATACAACTGCAAGGCAAAAAAAGAATGCTGACAGAAGATTTTTTGCGTGGATATAAATTCAATACCTGATTAAGAAAACTACATAATGCCAAGCGCCAGGGCAAAATTGGTGACAATGCCCGGTAAAGCCATCCATAATAACTGCGGGTAAAATAAAATAAACAGCAGCAAAATACCCATCCACATCAAAAAATAAAGCCAATGCTTAGGAGACGGTTTGCGTTGGTACATCTGAGAATATTTTTGCAAAAATAAAACAACAAAATCAAACTATAAAAACAGAAAGCAGAACTTTGAAAGGAATAATTTCAAAACAGAATTTTCTTTGCCAGCTGAATAAAAGGCAGCCAGAATTTTGCCGTACTCATCAGTCCTGATATATTATTAAAAACAGTATTTTCATCACTTGAAAAATTTATTATGAAATACGCCATGAATTGCGGACAACTTATAACAACAGTACCGGAATTTTTATGGCGAATTTCATGTGGCAATAAAATTAAAATATACACATGAAAATTCTTGTAGTTGACGACGAAAGAGATATACAAACTTTATTTGAGCAACGTTTCAGGCGGGAGGTGCGAAATGGCGAAATGCAATTTGCTTTTGCATTTTCGGGCGAAGAAGCACTTAATTATGTGCATGGTCACCAGCAGGAGGTTGTATTAATTCTCTCAGATATAAATATGCCGGGCATGAGTGGCCTGGTTTTGCTTGAGAAATTGAAGCAGGAATTTGCAGTGCCTCCGCCAATTGTAATGATGGTTACCGCATACGGCGACAGCGAAAATTATAATAAGGCAATGGAATTAGGTGCAGATGATTTTCTCACAAAGCCTGTTGATTTTGTGCTTCTAAAAGAAAAATTAAAAAAATTGATACATGTCTAAAATATTAGTTGTAGATGATGAGACGGATCTTGAGGTATTGATAAAACAAAAATTCAGAAGGCAAATAAGAGAGCGCCAATATGAATTTGTGTTTGCACTGAACGGCAAACAGGCGCTGGAAAAAATAAAAGAACAGCCGGATATTGATATGGTGTTCAGCGACATTAACATGCCCGAAATGGATGGTTTAACGCTGCTTGAAAAATTAAATGAAACAAACCCCATCATAAAGGCAGTTATTGTTTCCGCATACGGTGATATGGATAATATTCGCACTGCAATGAACCGTGGTGCTTTTGATTTTATATGCAAACCTGTAAACTTTGACGATCTTGAACTAACACTGAAAAAAACAATGGATCATGTTTCACAGTTAAAACAAACATTGCAGGCGATAAAAGAAAATAACATACTAAAAATGTATGTAGATGAATCTGTGCTGAAGTTCATGGATAAGCGTGAGTTTGAACAATCTCTTACTACTAACGAAAATATAGAAGCCACTGTTGTTTTCATTGATCTTTGCAGTTTTACAGCAATTACAGAAACTGAAAAGCCGGACGTTGTTGTTGGATTGCTCAACAATTATTTTGACGTGATGGTGAAAGAGATCATCAATCAAAATGGCCATGTTGATAAATTTATAGGCGATGCAGTGATGGCAGTTTTTCGCGGAGAGTTTCATTTGGACCGTGCAGTTGAGGCTTGCCTTGCCATACGTAATTCAATTAAAGAGCTGAAGTATGAAAAAATTATACTCAGCTTTTTGCCACAGGTTTCAATTGGCATTAACACCGGTGAAATGATATCCGGTAATATTGGTTCTGCGAATCTTAGAAGATTAGATTATACAGTTATTGGTGATTCGGTAAATACAGCGCAAAGGCTGCAGAGCAAAGCACAGCCTGGCCAGATATTAATATCTGCCAGTTCATACAATAAAATAAAAGAGTTCTTTAATTGTTCACCTGTTGGCCAGGTAACGCTTAGAAATAAAAAAGAACCTTTAGAAGTGTATGAAGTGTTGAATTAATCTTTTGATCAATTGGTACATATGCAGCTTGAAAAATTAAAAGCCTTTATTCTCGAAAAGCTCCACAGGGAATTACCGCACACATTTACTTATCATAGCCCGCATCATACTGAAGAAGTTGTTAAACATTCTTATGAGCTGGGTAAAGAAGAGGGTTTGTCAGATCATGAACTGGCGATACTACAAACTGCTGCAGTAATGCACGATACAGGATTTTTGGTTACAACAACTGAACACGAAAAGGCTTCGTGTAAAATGGCAAGAGAATATCTTCCAGAATATGGATATAATGAAGACCAGGTGGAAAGAATCTGCAGCATTATTATGACAACGCAATTACCGCAATCTGCATTTGATAAATTGTCGCAGGCATTGTGTGATGCAGATCTGTATTATCTCGGCACAAATAATTACCAGTTATATGCAGGCAGATTGTATCGTGAAATGAAACATTTTTCTCCCAATCTTACAGAAGACAGCTGGCATGAAATTGAAAAAAGCTTTTTGGAATCACATGAATATTTTACTGAATCGGCGAGAAGAAAGTTAAATTCTGTAAAAAAGCAAAATCTAAAATTAATTAAAAAAAATTTTAAAAAACATACAGAAACGCATAGCGATTTTAGAATAAACGATATTCTCCTGATGCTTCTTGGTGCGTTAATTGCAGGCTTTGCATTACAAGGTTTTTTAATACCTAATAATTTTTTAGATGGTGGCGTTACCGGTATTTCACTTTTAATTCATGGCGTTTATAAGGTTGATTTTCCATTGGTATTTATAGCGGTAAATATTCCGCTCATTGTTCTTGCTGTATATGTGGTAAGCAGAAAATTCGCTATTAAAACACTTATCACCATTGTATGCGTCAGCTTGTTTACACACTTTATCCCGTATCCTGTTATCACTACTGATAAATTATTGATTTCAATATTCGGTGGTTTTTTTGCCGGTGTGGGAATGGGGCTGATAATACGTGCCGGTTCTGCAATGGATGGCATTGAAGTGCTTGCCGTGTACACGCTAAAGCGTAGCAGTTTTACCATAAGCGAAATTATTCTTGCAATAAACGCTATCATTTTTATAATAGCTGCTTTTCACTTTGGTATTGAAACGGCTTTGTATTCTATGCTTGCATATTTTTCTGCAACCAAAACAGTAGACTACGTAGTAGAAGGCATTGAAGCGTACACCGGTGTAACTATTATTTCAGCACATAGCGAACACATTAAAGAAAGGCTCGTGAACGAATTAGGCAGAGCTATAACAATATATAAAGGAGAGCGTGGTTTTTTACCCGGAAAATATGAAGTGCATGCTGATGTAGATATAATCTTCACCGTTATTACAAGGCTTGAATTGCGCAAGCTAAAAAACCTTGTTTATTCAGAAGATCCGAAAGCATTCATATTTGCAAATACGATCAAAGAAACTGCAGGCGGTATTATTAAACAACGATCAAGTCATTAACATGCAATGAACGAACGACTGCTGCAATTTATCTGGCAATTCAGATATTTCAATCAAACATCTTTATGTGCAGTAGATGGCAGAACTGTGCAAATCATTCATCCCGGAATTTTAAACCGTAATTCAGGACCCGATTTTTCTGAAGCAAGAATAAAAATAGATAATACTACATGGATTGGAAATATTGAGTTGCATGTATATGCTTCAGACTGGCAACAGCATAAACATTCGCTCGATAAAAATTATGACAATGTTATTCTGCATGTTGTTTGGATAAATGATAAAACAATTTTAGGTAGCAATCTTCAGCCGATTACAACACTTGAATTGCAATCTTTAGTTCCTAAAATTATTTTGCAGCGGTTCGAAAAATTAATGTCATCTGCAGATTCAATACCGTGCGATTTTGCATTGCCTGTTTTAGATGAAATTGCATGGCTTGCGTGGAAAGAAAGATTAATTGCAGAAAGACTCACAGAAAAGTCAACTTATATTATTCGCTGGCTTGAATTAACCAATAATAATTGGGAAGAAGTTTTTTGGATAAGCCTTTGCCGGAGTTTTGGTATGAAAGTAAATGCAGATTTTTTTGAAGAAATTGCAAAAAATATTTCTGTAAACCTTCTTGCAAAACATAAAAATCAAATCCACCAGTTAGAAGCATTGTTGTTAGGGCAGGCTGGTTTACTGAATGAAAAATTTGAAGATGATTATGCGATTATGCTTCAAAAGGAATATCAATTTCTTTCAAAAAAATATTCACTAAAAGCAAACCATACGCAGCCTGCATTTTTAAGGATGCGGCCATCAAATTTTCCGACATTACGTTTGGCGCAACTCGCAATGCTCGTATTTCAATCGAATCATTTGTTTTCAAAAATAAAATCTGCGCATAAAGTAAATGAACTGTTTCAATGGTTTGATGTTACAGCAAATGATTTCTGGAATTATCATTACACTTTAAAAGATGAAGCAGCTTATCGATCAAAAACAATCGGCGCTTCTTTTATTCAGCTTGTAATTATAAATACAATTGCGCCGGTTTTATTCGCTTATGGAATGAACAGAAATGAAGATGCGTGGAAGGATAAGGCAATTGATTTTCTAACGGCATTACAACCTGAGCAAAACAGAATTACCAAACAATGGAAAGTATTGGGTGTTTCAAATAAAAATGCATTGGAAAGCCAGGCATTGATTCATCTTAAAAATAACTATTGCAACAGTAAAAATTGTTTAAGCTGTGCTGTTGGAGTAAAATTACTTCGGCAATAAAATACTGTGAGCTGATTAACTAAAACATTTTAAACATTGGATGCTGAACACATATTGCCCATGTGCCATTGTCTTGTTTGCATTTTGTGTTTGATGCCTTAGTTATGGTTTGCTTTTGAGCTTCTTCAATTAATTTTTGCCACGAAACATTGTTAAGAGAAAAAACCGGGCTTATATAATTTACAAGTGTGGATCTGAAATTATATGTAAAGAAACCACCATAACCAAGATTGCCTGCTGACTTTTCGCCCTTTGCCGCCGCAGTCATTAATATGGCAACAGGAGTTGGTGGTAAAAATAGTTGGAAGCAGTTATTTAAATTCCAACCGAGCGATGAACTTCTTGTAAGTGCAACATCGCCGCTAATAGAAGGTTCTGCATCTACCGCACTGTTACAACAATCGCTAAATACCAATGTAACATTTGGTTTTTTTTGCAGTATGCTGTTATAAATATCCTGGATGTTTAACGAATTTTGGTCAAGGTCTTGAAAACTTTTAGCTCTCAGTTCAATGTAAGGGTATTGTTTATTATCTGGTTTACTAAACCCATGGCCTGAATAATAAAAAACAACAATGTCTTTAGGCGCCACATTAAGTGAATTTACAGCATCTTTTACGTTATTAATATTATAAGTATCGCCGTAAATAACTTTTGAATCGAGTTTTATTCCCATAAATTCAGAAAGATCAGAAAATGTTTTAAGCGTTCTGTCTTTATCAAGTGCACAAGTGCCGCCGATATCAGGATCGTTGGTATTGGCAACAACAATCACATGCAGTGTGGTTGCTTTTTCGGTATTGGTGAGTTGGCGGGTTGCGGTCTCAAAAAGATCTTTGTAAAAAGGTTCATCTTTAAGAAAAAACTGCAATACAAAATCTTCCGTAAGCTCATCCATTTGCACCAGGTTCACTTCCGTAAATGCTCCTATGGAAATAGAATCATTATCATCTGTTGATTCCACTTCGAGCGGATCATAATAACCGGATGCAGGATCTTTTTTGAACACATAAGTATCAGGATCATAACCTTCCGATGTATCGCCGGAAATAACAACCGGATCATAACCATCAAAATAAAGATAGTTGCTATCTACCTGGCCCGTTTTTTCATCTTTATCATAGCTCTCTTCTTCATCCATATCAATTAAATAACTTTCATTAGTGGCCGGATCTTTAAAATTCACACGAATAAAACCGGTGCCGTCATCATATCTTATCATTAAAGCATTGTAATATTCAGGTCCGTCATCGCCTTTAAAAGTATATTTAAGATTGTAAATAGTTTGTGCATGCAGGAAATTAAAACATAAAAAAGCAGGGGCGAGAAACAAAAGTTTTGGAGACATTCTACATTGTTTTAAGAAGTGCTGTATAAATATAGATATATTTATTTGAGTTTTATTTAGAAATTAGGCTGGGACTAACTTTTCTTTTTATAAATTTTAACTGCACTTAAAGAGTACTCATCATGCGAATATTTTTATTACTTATTCCGCTTCTTATATTTATTCAGAATGCGGAATCTCAAAAACAGAGGTTCGACAGCTTGAGCGGGAAATTAAAAGTTGAACAAGCTGATTCAAATAAAGTAAAACTTTTATGGCAAATGGCCGAGGCAGGTAATTTGTATAATCCTGATCTGTCGGTTACCCTTGCTCAAAATGCATTATATCTTGCACAAAAAATACAATATCCCAGTGGCGAATCTCATTCGTTAAGTGCCCTTGCAACAGCGCTTACAAATATTGGTAATTATCCATCAGCTCTTACTTTTTATCTCAGAAAATTAGAACTTGAAGAAAAAAGAAAACAACCCAGAGATTTTGCGAGCACACTTATAAACATTGGAATATTATATGCTTTGCAGGAACAATATAAAGATGCATTGGACTATTATAAACAAGCTGATTCAATTATTCTTAAAAACCAAATTGAAGACCTTAAATATTTTATTCTTTTAAATTTAGGCGATGTGTATGAAAAGCTGAACCAGGCAGATTCATCTTTTAATTATTATCAACAATCATTAGAAGTTGCAAATGCAATGAAGGACACTCTTTTTGCAGGTACATCAATGGTTGGCTTGGGCAATATTTATTTAAAAAAAAATGACACAAATGCCTGCCTTAAAAATTATTTGCAGTCTTTGGTTTACCTAAATGCATCGAACGATTTCGACAATATGTGCGAAGCTAATTTAGGCCTTGCCAGGTTATATGAGAAAAGAGCGATCGATGATTCAACGAGATATTATGCTGAGCAATCTTTTGCATTGGCAAAGCAAAGCGGGTTTGAAACACGACAATTAAATGCAGCCACATTTTTGACTGATTACTTTAAAGCAAGAAACGTTACAGACAGTGCGTTTAAATATCTTGAAACAATGCAGGCATTAAACAATGCTATTTACAGTAAAGAAAAAATAAGAGAAGCGCAAATAATATCAACTAATGAGCGAATACGGCAAAGCGAAATAGCGGAAAACAAGAGAAAAGCAGAAGAAGAAAGACATGAGCAGTTGCAAATGCTGATAGTAGGAATTGTAATTGTGCTTTTGTTTTTATTAACCTTACTGCTTAATCGTGTTCGGGTGCATTATCGAATAATCAAGTTCTTTGGGATTTTATCGTTGCTAATGTTTTTTGAATACATCCTGCTGCTGCTGCATCCGTGGGTGGAGATAATTACCAATCATATACCACTTCTTGAAATCTTGATATTTGTTGTTATTGCATCTATAATTATTCCAACACATCACAGGCTTGAGCATTGGTTGCTTGAAAGATTAACCAATGCAAAATTGATTACCAAACAGCAATTGGCCGCAATCGAAGAGTTTACAGGCGAAGATGAACTTGGTAACGATGTGTGATTAATTAGGATGCCTGATCGGCCGTGTGGAAGCAGTATCCATTTTACTTGTGTCCATCATTTGCATTGAAGAATCAGCAGGCGCCGCCTGCACAGTAGTGGTGTCTGTACCGGTGCTTGAAGTACTGCTATTGTTACAGGCACTTAGTATGGAAAAAAATAATACAGCAGAAAAAACCATCCAAACGCAGAAAAGCTTTTTAATAAACATAAGCGTAGTTTTAGATTGTAATTATACTGAATAATCAGAATAAATTAAAAATTATTTAATTTCTCCTAAACCAGATTTAAAAATTTATCAGTTTAATTCTTCACCATCCAAAGTCAACATTTAATTCTATATCAGGATGAATGCTCTTTGCAACAGGACAGGTTAATGCGGCTCTTTCCAAAACTATTTTTTGCTTTTCGTCCAATTCAAGTGAAGAAGGAAAATTAAAATGTATATTAATACCCCCAACTCTTCTTGGTTCAGATTTCATGATCTTTTTAATACTTACTCCGGTCCCGTCAAGCGCAACATTCATGTCTCTCGCTTTAATACCCATTATAGTAAGCATACAACTGCCTAAACTTGTTGCCAGCAGATCTGTTGGTGAAAAACGTTCGCCCTTACCCTGGTTATCTGTTGGTGCATCTGTTTCAATTATAGTATTACTTTGCAGGTGTTTCGCCTCTGTTCTTAACGTGCCTTTATAAATTATTTCAGATGTCATTACACAATTTTTGTTATAAATTTACGATTATCAAATTACACATGTATAGGAAGATTTGTTTGGTTTTACTCTGCATTATAACAGTTAATAAAATATTTGCGCAGCAACAATCTAAGCCATTAAGCGAAAAAGATCAGAAAAAACAAGAACGCAAGCAACACATTAATGATTTAATTAAACGGGAAGAAGAAGGTGCCTTGATCTATAACAGGCAGTCTGTGTTTGGATTTAAATTAAATACAGACGGATGGTCAGCTTTGTACGAACACGGAAAATACAAAACCATTAATACAACCAATACATGGTTTATAGAATTTGGCGAACGCAAAAGCCATAAAGAAGAAAAAGTACAGTCTGATTATTATTCGGGTTTTTCAGTGGGCAATCCATTTATTTATGGTAAGCAAAATAATTTCTACAATTTAAATTTTGGTATTGGTCAGCAAAAATTACTTGGCGGCAAAGGCGATAAAAATGGTGTAGCGGTATCGGCCATTTATGGCGGAGGTTTTTCAGCCGGACTTTTAAAACCATATTACGTAACCATTGTCGATCCAAACACCAGCGAAACACGTGATGTAAAATACCAGGGATCTGGTGATACACTTTTTTTGAATATTTATTATTTGGTTTCCGGGGCCGGTCTCACAAAGGGAATTAGTGAAACTAAACTTGTTCCGGGTGTAGTTGCGCATGCGGGTTTACGTTTTGATTACGGCAGGTACAACGAATTGCTTTCAGCACTTGAAATAGGCGTGAGTGGCGAATTCTACACCCAAAACATGCCAATAATGGTACATGCGCCAGAAAAGAAATTCTTTTATAATGCCTACATCGCCATTGAATTTGGTTCCCGAAAGTAAATTACTTTTGTAAGTGTTTTTTGATGAACAGCATTTTGATCTTTATTCATCATTGTTGTGTCACTCACTTGTGCTGCATATTTTAATTGATCTGTAGTTTTCAGTCCTTAATTGTTTCAAAGTTCACCAATTAAAAAACTACGAAACGCTGAAACCTTTGAAACTATGAAACTTTAAAGAATGGAAGAAACAAATTGCATTAGCCACGATATAAAGCCTAAGATTCAAAAACCAAACTGGTTGCGTGTAAAATTACCAATTGGTGAAAGTTATAAGCATGTACGCAATCTTGTTGATACACATAAACTGCATACAATATGCGAAAGCGGTAATTGCCCAAACATGGGTGAGTGCTGGGGCGCAGGCACTGCTACTTTTATGATACTTGGAAATATTTGTACACGCAGTTGTGGTTTTTGTGCCGTTGCAACAGGCAGGCCTGAACCTGTTGATTGGAATGAGCCCCAACGTGTGGCAGAAGCAATTTATTTAATGAAAGTAAAACACGCTGTTATTACCAGTGTAGATCGCGATGAATTGAAAGATGGCGGTGCGGAAATTTGGTACAATACAATTAAAGCAGTTAAAGCATTAAACCCTGGTACAACTTTAGAAACACTAATTCCCGATTTTAAAGGTCAACACGAAAATATACGGAGAGTTGTTGAAGCCGCACCTGAAGTGATAAGCCACAACATGGAAACAGTTGAAAGACTAACTAAACAAGTTCGTATCCAGGCAAAATATCGTCGTAGTTTGGAAGTATTGCGTTACTTAAAAGAATGTGGCGTTCGTACAAAAACAGGCATAATGCTGGGCCTTGGCGAAACAAAGGAAGAAATAATCGAAACCATGAATGATCTTGCCGCAGTAAACCTTGACGTATTAACTCTCGGGCAATATCTTCAGCCCACAACTAAGCATTTAAGTGTTCAACGTTTTGTACATCCTGATGAATTTGCAGAATTCCGGGAAATCGGATATTCATTAGGATTTGATTATGTTGAAAGCGGCCCGTTAGTGCGCTCTTCTTATCACAGTGAAAAACATGTATTTGCGGGATACGGAAGACAGCAGTGGTTGAATGCGAAAAGCAATTGATGTTTTATTAACGCTTAAATTCTTTTTCAAATTGTTACATATAAAATATATTGTATGAAAAAACTTCTGCTGGTTTTTTTTTTAATTTTTTTAGCTTTTGTAACCAAAGCTCAAACATCAAATTTATCTACTGAAGGTTTTCATTTTGCGGCAGGTGCTAACATAGGTTTTACCCCACCTTATACTTATGATCATGATAAGTTGGGATTAGGATTAGAAGTACAACCTGAATATAGATTTTCGAAAAATTTTTCATTATATGCTGCTACAGGGTACATAAATTTTTTTTACAAAGACTATATTGAAGATTCACATTATCAAATTAGAAATGCCGGCGTTATTTCCATTACTGCAGGACCAAAATTTTACGCAACATCAAATTTTTATATCGGTGCAACAGCAGGTATTGGTTTTATAACTAAAAATGGATCTATAAATGATGCGGCTAAAAAAAGCGGTTTTGATTTTCAGCCGCAGGTTGGTTACACAAAAAACAAAATACAATGCAATTTTGCTGTGAATGTTCTGGCAAATGATAATGTAAATTTTATTGCAGGCATTTTATATAATTTGAAATAAGCACTCCGTAAAAAGGCATAAAAAAGGCTGACAAATTCTGCCAGCCTTTTCTTTATTGGAGATTAGTTTAATCGTTTGAAGATTTCTTCGTTCCACCAATCATAAAGCCAACGCGAATACCAAAACCACTGTTGTGCCATTTTGCATTGCTGCCAGCATTGTCAGGTGCAATATTACTTATGCCAGGATTATAATTTGCGGTAACAAAAAATCCATTATCAAATTTGTAACCTGCTAAAATGTTAGCACTGATTTCGAATGGCTTAAAATCAGCATTATCACCACTGCCGAATTTTATATCATTGCTTTCAGACAATCCACTGCCGGAAATTTTTTCTTTGCCACCTACTCCAAAGGCTAAATCGGGTCCTAAGCCAATAAAAAATCCATTGGCGTTATACACAAAATTTAATGGGAGGTCTATATAGCTTAATGTAAGCTTATCATCAACACCACTTTCACTATATTTTCCGCCTTTTTGTGTAAAGTTTAGTGACGGCATAAAGCTGATATTACCGCTTAAAGGAGCTGAATAAACGATACCTGCAGTAAAGCCCGGTTTTGTTTTATAGGTATAAGACACGCCATCTGATTTGGCTTTGCCTGAATATAAGCCAACACCAGCCTGGATTCCGAATTGTGCATTTGCTGTAGCAACACCCAAAATAAGGGTACAAAAGAATAGAATTTTTTTCATTGTTTTTTTGTTTAAGTTTAAAATCGGGCCGCAAGATAATGTAGAAAAATTAAATGTGCTAACATTTGCAAGTAAGAATAAATCGCTTGGGTGCTTACAATTTTTTCTTTTATTTTTGCGCCCCGTTTTAGCGGATGTGGCGAAACTGGCAGACGCACCAGATTTAGGATCTGGCGCCGCAAGGCATGTAGGTTCGATTCCTATCATCCGCACAACACCCCTTTCCCCTGAAGGGGTTTTTCTCAAAATTAATTCTCCCCTTTAGGGCCGGGGCTTAAGTACACATGGCAACAGTAACACGTGAAAACATCGGTAATCTTAATGATAAGCTTACAGTAAGTCTTGGTAAAGAAGATTATATGCCTTCTTTTGAAAAGAGCTTAAAAAAGTATGCGAAAAATGCAAACATTCCCGGGTTTAGAAAAGGAATGGTGCCTGCAAGCCTTGTAAAAAAAATGTACGGGCAATCGGTATTTACTGAAGAAGTTTTGCGCACGGTTGAAAAAGAATTGAACCAGTATGTTACAAAAGAAAACCTTGACATTTTTGCACAGCCATTGCCTTTTGAAAACGATTCGCGGCAACTGGATATGAATGCACCGGAAGATTATGCTTTTGCCTTTGAAGTTGGCTTGAAACCGGAATTAAGTATCGATCTCAATAGTCTTTCAGGAACACTTTATAAAATACAGGTTGAAAATGATGTTGTAGAAGATGAAATAAACCGGGTGCGTACACGGTTTGGAAAAATGACAGAACCTGAAAATGTCAGCAATGAAGAAGATGTTTTAAATGTAAGGTTTACTGAAACTGACATGGCCGGAAATGCAATAGAAAATGGAATTACAAAAGATAATTCACTTCTTCTTAAGTATTTTAATGCGCAAACACAAGAACAATTAAAGGGAAAAAAGAAAGACGATACATTATTGATCCAGATAAATAAAGCATTTGAAGAAAAAGAAAGGGAATGGATATTAGAAGATTTAGGATTGGATAAATCCGTTGTTGAAAATGCAGAAAAATTTTTCAACTTAACAATTACAAAAATTGGATTTGTTGAGAAAGCAGAATTAAATGAGGAGTTTTTTAAATCAGTTTACCCGGGGGGAGATATTACAACCGAAGAAGCGTTTCGCAATAAGGTAAGAGAAGAAATACAAACCTATTACGATAAACAAAGCAGCAACCAGTTGCAAGACCAATTATATCATTATTTGATTGATAATACCAAGATGGATTTTCCTGAAAATTTTCTAAAACGCTGGCTTGAACAAGGTTCAGAAAAACCTAAAACTCCTGAAGAAGCAGAAAAAGAATTGCCTTCTTTTTTAAATCAATTAAAGTGGACGTTGATAAGCAGCAAACTCATCAACGATAATCAAATTACGGTTGAAACGGACGAGATCAAAAATTTTGCACGCAATCAGATTGCCGGCTACATGCAACAACAAAATGTTGGCGATGATATGCCCTGGCTTGACGAATATGCAAACCGCATGTTGCAGGATAAAAAATTTGTTGAAGAAACATACATGCGTCTTCAAACTGAAAAGCTTTTTAATTTGTTAGAAAGCAGGGCTGCCAAAAAAGAAGAATCCATTTCTTTAAAAGAGTTTGAAGGGAAAGTGCATCATCATCACCATCACTAAATGTAAACAGGCGCTTTAGCAATTTTATATTCCTGGATATTGATTATTTCATCGCAAAAGTGATATTCATTTTTATCGTTGCTTGATATAATTAATAGTCTTTTTTGACAATAATTTTCAACCAATTGATAATATAAATCAAAACCAGAAGCATCAAGATTGGTGCAAGGCTCATCCAATAAAATTACGGGCACATCAGAAAATATAGCTTGCGCCAATTTTAATCTTTGCTTCATGCCGCTGCTAAAAAAACGAATTTGCTTATTTGCGGCATCAATCAAATTCGCTTCCAGTAAAATATTTTCAATTGAACAATTGTTTATAAAATTTTTGAAATTGCAATGAAAGCGTAAAAACTCTTTTGCTGTCATTTCTTCTATCAATTCAAAATAAGGCGCTGCTATCGAAATAAAAGAATGAACTTTTTCCGGCGCTGTTTTTGTATTATTCAATTGCCATTCACAATCACCTTCAGTTAATAATAAAGAACTTGATAATACTTGCAGCAAAGTACTTTTACCACTTCCGTTATTACCGGTAATTGCATATTTTTTTTCTTGTGAAAAGGTATAATTCAATCCGCGAAAAATCCACTCACGGCTAAAACGTTTGCCGGCATTGATAAGTGTTATTTGCATTGCGGATTATTGAGAAACAAATTCAGAGAAGTTTATTCGTCTTCAGCTTCTGTTTTGGTGTATCTTTTAACAATACCTCTTTCGCTTTCACGAATAAAGCTGATGATTTCGTCACGTTCATCACTTGCGGGCATTTCTTCTTCAATATATTCTAATGCCTTTGTAGTGTTTAATCCCTTATTATAAATTATGCGGTAAATATCAAGTATCTGGTTAATCTTCTCGATTGAAAAACCTCTTCTTTTTAAGCCAACACTGTTTACACCGCCATAACTTAAAGGATTGCGAACAGCTTTTATATACGGTGGAACATCTTTGCGCACAAGGCTTCCACCTGCAATGAATGCATGCTGGCCAATTTTTACAAATTGGTGCACAGCACTGAATCCGGCGATCCATGCATAGTCTGCCATCACCACATGCCCTGCCATTTGGCTGTTATTACTCATGATGCAATTATTTCCAACACAACAATCATGTGCAATATGGCTGTAAGCCATTATAAGGCAATTATTTCCTACCGATGTCTTCCACCTGTCGCTGGTACCGCGATGAATGGTTACAAACTCCCTGATAGTTGTACTGTCACCGATCTCAACACGCGTATTTTCGCCTTTGTATTTAAGGTCCTGTGGTTCTGCCCCAATTACAGCCCCGGGAAAAACGCGGCAATCCTTACCTATCCTAACACCCTGCATAATTGTAACATTACTTCCAATCCAGGTGCCGGCACCAATCTCAACATCCTGGTGAATAACGGAGAACGGATCAACTTTTACATTTTCAGCAAGCTTAGCATCAGGATGTATATAAGTATGCGGATGAATCATTTTTTGCTTAGTTGGTGCGGCCAGGTATTTTTTTGATTTTTAAAACGCGACAAAGTTAACCGTTCGTATTTAATATAACGCTAAATTGAACTCAATCAACTTTTACAAGTTGTGCAACAAGATCTGCTTCGGTGGCTACTTTTCCGCCAACATATACGGTGCCTTTCATATCGCAAATTCCACGGCGAATAGGTCCGTTCAATTCCATCTTTAAAATCATGGTATCACCAGGCACTACTTTTTGCTTGAACTTGCAATTGTTGATCTTTAAAAAGTAGGTGTCGTATTTACCCGGAGGCATTGCATTAATACATAGAATTCCTCCTGTTTGCGCCAATGCTTCAACTTGTAAAACACCGGGCATTACAGGATTATTTGGAAAATGCCCCTGAAAATACCATTCATTGAAAGTTACATTTTTTATACCGATGATATGATGATCAGTAAGCTCGATTATTTTATCTACCAATAAAAAAGGGAAACGGTGTGGCAGTGTTTTTTCAATATAATCAAACCCGTAAACAGCAGGTTGTGTAGGATCGTAAACGGGAACATCTTTAAGGTGCTTATTTTTCCTGATATATTGTTTTATCTTTTTTGCAAACTCAACATTAGAGCTGTGTCCCGGCCTGTTGGCAATAATGCGTGCTTTAATTGGATAGCCGATTAATGTAAGATCGCCGACTACATCAAGTAATTTATGGCGTGCAGGCTCATTTGGGAAACGTAACTCGAGATTATTTAAATAGCCTTCACTTTTTACTTCTATTTGTTCTCTTTTAAACACTTTCTTCAGCCGAATCATTTCCTTATCGTCAACAGGTTTATCTACAACAACTATAGCATTATTTATGTCACCGCCTTTAATAAGGTTATTATCCAGCAACATTTCCAATTCATGTAAAAAACAAAAAGTACGGCAAGGCGCAATTTCTGTTTTAAAGTCACGCATGCTCTTTAAACCTGCGTGCTGAGTTCCAAGAACGGGGCTGTTGAAATCAATTAATGTGGTAAGCCTGTAAGCAGTTGACGGCAAAGCTGTCATTTCTACTCTTTTTTCATCATCATAATAATAGATATTTTCTTCAAGGCTGTACCACGCTTTTGCAGCTTCCTGTTCAACAACACCTGTTTCTGAAATTAGTTCTGTAAATGGTTGCGAGCTACCATCAATAATGGGGATTTCAGGTCCGTTCACTTCAATTAAAACATTATCTACACCCATACCTGTAAGTGCAGCGAGAATGTGTTCAACAGTGCTCACTCTTGCATCACCAATTTGTAATGTTGTGCCGCGGCTTGTATCGGTTACCAAATCACAATCTGCTTTTATAGTGGGTGAGCCTGGAATATCGGTGCGCTGAAATTGTATTCCAAAACCCGGGTGTGCCGGGTTCAATTTCATATCAACCAAAACACCTGTATGTAAACCAGTTCCGCTAATGCTTACTGACTTTGATAAAGTATGCTGTTTATCCGGATTAAAATTTACATCCATTTACTAAATTTAAATTAGTGGTATAATGCAACTTTCAATTTATAATTTAAGCGCAATTTACCGGGGCGAGCAAAAGTAAGGTTTAAAACGGTGGTAATGAAGTAATACCAAAGCTTGGCTACATTATAACAATCGGTAATATTAAAAGCTAACTTTTTCCTGTAAAAGTTGCTGAACTAATTTTTCCAGTTCTGCTAATCTTTTTTCCATTTGAGGGAGATTGCGGCTTAAAGCCTGGCTGCGTAAAGCACTTGTATAATCATAAGCCGGTGAGCCGGTAACAGCAGTATTTTTTTGTTTGATAGATTTTGAAACGCCGCTTTGGGCATTTATTTTAGTACCCTCGGCAATTTGCAGGTGGCCCACAATCCCAACCTGGCCTCCGATCATTGCGTTATTGCCGATCTTAGTGCTTCCGCTTACGCCGGATTGTGCCGCGATAACCGTATTATAGCCAATTTCAACATTATGTGCAATCTGGATAAGGTTATCCAGTTTTGTGCCTGCATGAATTATTGTTGAGCCAACTGTTGCGCGATCAATGGTAGTGTTACATCCAATTTCAACATTATCTTCAATTACAACATTACCTATCTGCGGAACTTTTTTATAAGTTCCATTTTCCTGTGGAGCAAAACCAAAACCATCACCGCCGATAACAGTTCCTGCATGTATGGTAACATTATTACCCACCATGCAGCCAAAATAAATTTTTACACCAGGATGTATTATTGAATTGTCGCTAATCTTAACATCATTTCCAATATAAACACCCGGATATAATTTTGTATTATTACCTACTGTAACATTTTCGCCTAAATAAGTGAAAGCACCAACAAAAACATTTTCTCCAAGTTTTGCCGATGGATGAATATAACTTGGTTGCTGAATTCCTGTTAGTTGCGCCTGCATCATTTCCTGGTATTTTTGGAGCAGGTTGGCAAAAGCGATGTATGCATCTGCAACCCGAATAAGCGTTGCGCTTACCGGTTGTTTTAATTCAAGACTTTCATTTACAATAATTACAGAGGCATTGGTAGTATATAAAAAATCTTCGTATTTGGGATTTGCCAGAAAAGCAAGTTGGCTGCGTTGCGCTTCTTCAATTTTCCCAAATGAGCTTACTTCAACATCAGCATTCCCTTCTACTTTCCCGTTTATAAGCTGCGCAATGCGTTCTGCATTGATCTTCATAAATAAGTTTTAAATGTTCCGTAATAAAACTCAAATGCACAGGATTACATCAATTGACAAATGTAAAATTTTTTAACCGGCATTGATAGTGTTTTGTGAATTAAAGGATCATCAACCTGCGATATATCTCTGAAATCACCTGTTTTAGAAATTATGTTGATCTGTTCATCTTTTAAAGTATAAGTTGTATTAATTGCTTCTCCGGTAAAAATAAAGTAAGCCGCTTCTTCAATTGAAATTTTCATTTTTAATGCGAGCTTCTGCCTTTTTTCTTCAACTTCATTTTCATTAAACGGATGTGTTTGCAATTTACATTTATATAAATTTCGATTTAGCAAACTTTTGCATAATGCAGAAAGAATTTTATCACTGTGGTTGCTCCATTTTTTTACAGCGAACATCACATCATAATCATCAAGCAGGCAAAATTTTTCAAGCGCTTCATCATTCATTTCTGAATATTTCTCAAAAAAATAATCAAGCGTTGCGTTTAATTTAAGATCGTTATGTGAAGCAAATATTTCCCGTGCACGTTCAATAATTTTCACGATCATTTTTTCCGCCGCCAAAACTGTTTTATGTAAATATACCTGCCAATACATTTGTCTTCTCGCAACAAGAAATTTTTCAACGCTATACAAGCCTTTTTCTTCAATCATCAATTGTCCTTCATGCACGGTAAGCATTTTCAAGATTCGGTCATAACCAATTACGCCTTCGCTTACGCCGGTAAAAAAACTATCTCTTGTTAAATAATCCATGCGGTCAACATCTAATTGCCCGCTTATTAACTGATGTAAAAACTGTTTAGGATTTTGATTAGTAAAAATTGAAATGGCCGTTGAAAGTTTACCATCAAATTCGTCATTCAGTTGATGCATTATCTGCAAGCCAATTGTTTCATGATGCACATTTGGAATTAATATATTTTCAAGCGCATGAGAGAATGGCCCATGGCCAATATCATGTAACAAAATTGCTGCTTTTGCTGCGGTGGCCTCTTCATCTGAAATATCAATATTCTTGTGCTTTAATTCGCTTATTGCCAAACTAATTAAATGATAAGCCCCAAGTGAATGATGCAATCTCGTGTGCACCGCGCCTGGATACACCATTTGCGCTAACGCCATTTGATAAATGCGGCGCAATCGCTGGTACCACGGGTGATTGATGATGTTAAAAAGAACAGGTTCATCGATAGTTATAAAACCATAGATAGGATCGTTTATAATTTTTCTTTTTGAATCAGGCATTTAATGTTGAGGCTTTGTTAAATCAATTATTAATAACATTTGGCAATGCGATAACGGAGTTTTAAAAAGATAATTTTACAAACTGCGTTGTTTACAAAGATTAAACAATTTTATAAGCAAATCGTAATCTAAAAATGTACATCGCAAATTATCTATATGGCGGTAGCAACTATACTTTGGGTTGATGATGAGATTGAAAATCTCCAGTCGCAGAAATTATTTTTAGAAAACAAAGGGTATGAAGTGCACACACGAACTAATGGCTTTGATGCGGTTGATTTTGTGAAAGATAATGCGCTTGATATTGTTTTGCTTGATGAAACAATGCCGGGGATTACAGGTCTTGAAACATTGCAAAAAATAAAAGAAGTAAGCAATATCCCGGTTGTGATGATCACCAAAAATGAAACGGAAAATTTGATGGAAGATGCTATTGGCAGCCAGATAACCGATTACTTAATTAAGCCTGTAAACCCAAACCAGGTATTGCTTTGCCTTAAAAAAATTATCGATAATAAACGACTTATTGGCGAAAAAACCACTTCAGCTTATCAGCAGCAGTTCCGCAATTTATTCATGGCACTGAATAGTAATCCTGATTATAATGAATGGATGGACATTTATAAAAGATTAGTGTACTGGGAACTTGAAATGGAGAAAAGCAATAGCCCTGAAATGCAGGAAGTTTTTCAAACACAAAAACAGGAAGCCAATACTGAATTTTTTAAATACATCAGTAAAAATTACACAAACTGGTTAAGTGGGAAAGGCGATGCGCCGGTGATGAGTCATAATTTATTTAAAAATAAAATATTACCGCAGGTAGAAAAAGGAATACCAACTTTTTTTGTATTGATTGACAATCTTCGTCTTGATCAATGGAAGTCAATTCAACCGATTTTTGCAGAAAGCTTTCGCATAAATGAAGAAGAAACTTTTTATAGCATTCTGCCGACTGCTACACAATATAGCCGTAATGCAATTTTTGCTGGTATGCTTCCCCTTGAAATAGAAAAACAGTTTCCAAATTTTTGGAAGAACGATGATGAAGAAGGAAGCAAGAATATGCATGAAGAAGATTTTTTCAAAGCACAACTAAAGCGGCTAAAAAGAGACGATATAAAATACAGTTACACTAAAGTGCTCCATCACAATGATGGACAGCAGTTGGTAAATAATATTCATAATTTACTAATCAACGATCTGAATATAATTGTGTACAACTTTGTTGATATGCTAAGCCATGCACGAACAGAAATGGAAGTGTTGAAAGAATTAGCCGGCGATGAAACAAGTTATCGCAGCATTACAAAAAGCTGGTTTGAACATAGCCCTTTGCACCAGGCACTCAAAAAAATTGCTGATAAGAAAGTGAATATAGTATTGGCAACCGACCACGGAAGTGTGAGAGTAAATACACCGTGTAAGGTAATAGGAGATAAGCAAACAACCGCAAACCTGCGTTACAAACACGGCCGCAATTTGAATTATGACGCAAAAGATGTTTTGGCTTTCCGCGATCCAAAGCAAGGAGGCCTGCCTGTGCCTAACGTAAATTCATCCTACATTTTTGCAAGAGAAAATAATTACCTGTGTTACCCGAACAACTATAATTATTACGTAAATTATTACCGCAACACTTTTCAGCATGGCGGTGTAAGTATGGAAGAAATGATCATTCCTTTTGTAAAAATGAGCAGCAAGTAAAAACCCATCCGAAATCCTTCAAGAAGGGAAGGACTTATTAGGCTCTCAATAATTCTTTACAAGCAATTAAAGCTGTTCAAAGTCCCTTCCTTTGGAAAAGGGATTTAGGGATAGGCTTTTACTCATCATCTTCTTCGTGATAGGCATCTTCGCTGCTGTAATAAGCAGATGTCCAGTCTTTTACGGTTTCATCGCTTAATAGCTCAACTATATCAAAAATCTGATCTGTTTTCCTTTTCCATTGCTGCACAATGCTCTCCGCATATTTTTCAACATACATGCAATGATCGCTGATAACCTTCACTTGTAATAAAGTAAGTTCTTCATTTTCTTTTTCCTGTACCAGGTAAAAACAGCCTGGCTCTAATAGTGCATACGAGTACATAACCTGCCTTTGAAATAAATTAAAAAATATGTAGAATTTAATGGGAAGGTTTTATGAAAGTTGGGGTAGCGAGTATCTTAATAAAACCGTTGATGCAAATGTATCGAAATAATGCACAGCAGCATAATGCTTTTTAGTTAAGATATTAAATTACTGAAAATTAAGCTGTTAATTATTAGATTCAGTAAGAACCGGGGCAGAGAAATTATGCGAGGGAATTGTTTTCATGCGTTTACGGTAATTGCCAAATAAGCTCTTTAATTGTATGATAAGTACACCTAAAACACCTTCTTTTAAAATGGTTTTGCTCATTTTACTTATACCTGTTTTACGATCAATAAAAGTTATAGGAACTTCTTTTAATTTAAAGCCGATTTTCCAAGCCGCAAATTTCATTTCAATTTGAAAAGCATAACCTATAAATTTTATTTCATTAAAGTTTATTGTTTCCAATACCTTTCTTTTATAGCAAACAAAACCTGCTGTAGGATCTTTAACAGGCATAAAAGTGATAAGTCTTGTATAGAAGGCTCCACCCTTTGAATAAATGTGCCTGTCTAATGGCCAGTTTTCAGTTTTCCCTCCGGGAACATAACGACTGCCGATAGCCACATCGCAACTCTCATTTTTGCATGCATTGTATAATCGTTCAAGATCGCTTGGATTGTGCGAAAAATCGGCATCCATTTCAAATATGAAATCATATTCTTTATCAATTGCCCATTTAAAGCCATCAATATAGGCAGTACCTAAACCAAGTTTACCTTGTCTTCTTAAAATGAATAATTCATACGTATAATCTTCTTTTAATCGTTCTACCGCTTCTGCGGTGCCGTCAGGCGAGTTATCATCAACCACTAAAACATGATAATTTTGATTTAATGAAAGAATTGCTTTGAGAATTAAAGGAATATTCTCAATCTCGTTGTAAGTAGGTATGATTACTAATTTTTCCAAGGAGAAGCGAGTGGTATTTTCGAAAATACAATATTCCGCTTCAAACAAATAAATAAAAAGCCAAAATTGTTTAATTTATTTTTTTAAGGAAGGTACGGTTAAATATCTCCGTGAGCTTTTGTTTGGTATTTAAAGGAAAATCACCTTTCATTATCCAATCATAATATTGAGGTTCTGTTTTTAAAACTTCTACAACCGATTTGCCTTTATGTTTTCCGAAGTTAAAAATTTCCACTCCATCAACTAAAACCATTCGCCTGGCAAAGTCAACACAATCTTCCTCGCCAATGCAATTTAAAATGCTTTCAAGGGTTAAGCCTAATTGCGGGTAACGTTCAATTTGTGCATGTAAAATTTCAAGTGTCGCTGAAGCGTCGGCTTCGGCGCTGTGTGCGTTATCTAAAACTTTGTTGCAGTAAAATTTATAAGCAGCGCCCAATGTTCTTTGTTCCATTAAATGAAATATCTTTTGAACATCAATTAATTTTCTTCCATCCATAGAAAACTCCAAACCCGCTCTTAAAAATTCTTCTACCAGCATGGGGATGTCGAAACGATTGCTGTTATAGCCACCTAAATCACAATTCTGCAAAAACTGTTTTATTTCATTGGCAACCTGCTTAAATGTGGGTGCATCCTTTATCATTTCGTCTGTAATGCCATGCACATTACTCGATGCAGCTGGTATAGGTTTTTGCGGATTGATAAGTTTTCTTTTGCGTTGTATGCTGCCGTCCGGCAGTAATTTCACAATAGCAATTTCTATTATTTTATCTGTAGCTAAATCAATTCCTGTTGTTTCAAGATCAATAACAGCAAGAGGGTGCAAAATCTGGAGGCTCATTCTTATTAATTACGGCTGCGAATGTAATATTAGTTATTGCAAAATAGCAAGAGTTGTGTATGGGAATTAATTACCAACAGTAATTACACAATTCTTAAACAATTTTCGAATTACATTTGACGTTATAGTGGAAAATATCCTATAAAGTTATGCGTAAAATTTTACTAGTAATGCTGGCAGTTTCATTCTGCGCCATACTCTTTTCATCATGTGTGGAGAGTCGCAGTTCAACATGCCCGTCACATGATCCTTACTATTTTAGAAGAGGAAGATAATTATTTTGCGAGTGAGCGGCCAATAACTATGCGCTGCACTTCGCTTGTTCCTTCATAAATCTGGGTGATTTTTGCATCTCTCATCATACGCTCTACGTGATACTCTTTTACGTAGCCGTAGCCCCCATGTATTTGAACGGCTTCTGTTGCAGCCCACATTGCTGTTTCTGACGCAAACACTTTTGCCATGGCTGAACTTATGGTGTAATCTTTACCAGAATCTTTATCTAATGCTGCCTTATAAACAAGCAGCCGGGCAGCTTCAGTTCGCGTTAACATGTCTGCCAGTTTAAATTGTATTGCCTGGTGGCTGATAATTTCTTTTCCAAAAGCCCTTCGCTGTTTGGAATATTCCAACGATCTTTCATAAGCGCCGGCAGCAATGCCTAATGCCTGTGCAGCAATACCAATTCTGCCGCCATTTAAAACCTGCATGGCGAACTTAAATCCGAAACCATCTTTGCCTATCCTGTTTTCTTTGGGCACTTTTACATCGGTAAATTGAATAGAGTGTGTATCGCTGCCGCGAATGCCCATCTTATTTTCTTTTGCACCAACTGTTACGCCCGGCCAGTTTTTTTCAATAATTAATGCATTAATTCCTCTTGGTCCCTTCGATCGGTCAGTTTGTGCCATTGCGAGGTAAACACTGGCGCTTGAACCGTTGGTTATCCAGTTTTTTGTTCCATTTACTAAATAATGATCGCCTTTATCTTCAGCAGTTGTATGTTGAGATGTTGCATCACTGCCTGCTTCCGGTTCGCTCAATAAAAATGCACCGATGTATAAATCATCATTTTTTTTACCTTGTGCCAAAGGTGTAAGATATTGTTGCTTTTGTTGTTCAGTTCCAAAAGCTTCCAACCCCCAACATACCAAACTGTTATTAACACTCATACAAACCGCTACGCTGGCATCTACTTTCGAAATTTCTTCCATTGCAATTACATAACTAACCGTATCCATTCCTGAACCACCATATTTTGTACTAACCATCATGCCCATAAATCCCAGGTCTGCCAGTTGTAATATTTGTTCTTTTGGGAAAATCATTTTTTCATCCCGTTCAATTACACCGGGCAAACATTCAGAATTGGCAAAATTACGGGCAGCTTGTTGTATCATTAACTGCTCTTCAGTTAGTTCAAAATTCATAGAAGAAATTTATGCGCGCAAAAATAAGCTAACGCTTGTAAGTTTTGTGTATAATTCTTTTATAATCCTTAAGCTCTAAACACAAATATCTGCAATCAGGTAATTGCGTTGTCCCGTTAATTAATCATTCCGGAAATCCGCATCAAATTACACATTGCTCAACCAATTAATAAATTTGTAACAGATTTTTCTACAAAACAAATGTATGCAAGTAATTTTTTGGTGACTCATGGCCTCTATCATTAAAGAGTAGTGCGTCTTTGTCTACTTCTTGTTTTTACATGAATAATTAATCTTTGTAAGCAGGAGGCAGATCTTCGGGTATAATTCTTTTTTTAATAAACTTAAAATGTTTTAATTTTTGTTATTTAGGAATATAACTAATTTTATTGTTTATTACAACCAAAAGCTCAAAACTAAAGTCCTTAAATATCTCTGACCTAATCATGCTAAAATTGTTTTCCTTTATTTATATAAAAAGTTTTATCAGCAAAAAAGGTATTCTGTCTATACTTCTTTTATTGATTTCAGGATGTGTTGTAACTGCCCAAACTCAAAAACCGAATATTATTTTAATCTTAACGGATGATATTGGATATAAAGCATTAACATGTAATGGCGGAAATTTGTATTCAACACCTAATGTTGATACGTTTGCAAAAGAAGGCATGCGTTTTACACAATGCCATTCAACTCCTACCTGTTCACCATCGCGTATTACACTTTTAACCGGAAAATATAATTTTCGCAATTACACGGAATGGGGCGTTCTTGATCCTCACCAAAAAACCATCGGTAACATGATGCATGATGCCGGTTATAACACAGCATATTTTGGTAAAGATCAGTTAGATGGTGGTGGTATTTCTTTGCAAGACTTTGGATTTGATAATTATATCGTGCATGGCCCGTTTACTTCCGGGCAATCTGGATCAACATACAAAAGCCCGCATTTATATACACACGGAGCTTTTTTGAATGATAATGTAACAGCAAATAAATACAGTGAAGATATTTTTACAGATTCGCTTATTGAGTTCATGAAGGGTAACACGAGGAATCCCTTTTTTATTTACTATCCTATGGTATTAGTGCACCAGCCTTTTTCACCAACTCCTGACGATGCTGCGTTTAATACGTGGACCACAGGTAATGAACATTATGATACTGCTTTTTTCCCTTCCATGGTGCATTATATGGATAAAAAGATTGCCGAAATTTTATCAGTGGTAAAACAACTTGGAATTGACAGTAATACAGTAATCATTTTTACCAGCGATAATGGCACACCGCATAATGTTTCAGATTATGCAAATGATGACGGAAATGTAGAGGGGGGAAAAAGCTTTACTACGGAATTAGGTATTCATGTACCATTATTGGTAAGATGGCCTGGTACCGTAAAACAAGGTGCTGTTAATAATGACCTGGTTTCGCTTACCGATTTATTACCAACTATTGCGGATATAGCCGGCATTCAACTGCCGGATTTTGGACCCTTTGATGGTGTAAGCTTTGCGCCGCGATTATACGGAGATCAGGGTAATCCGGGAAGTTCACTATACTATTATTATTATCCGCATCCAAACGATGACAGGTTTAATGAATGGCCGGTAAGATGGGCACAAACTTCAGAGTACAAATTATATGATACTTCACAAGGGTCAAAAGACCGGCGGTTTTATAATATAACAAAAGATTCGAATGAAACGCACCCAATTCCGGATGACTTACTTACCCCAGCTGAAATAACTATCAAACAACAATTGCTGGATAAAATAACATTATACCTGCAAAGGGGGCAAGCGCTTTTATTTGATCCGAAACAATCCTCAATAACAGATTCTTCTGCAACCATCATTAATTCTATTGCATTAGATGGAGGATCAACAATAACCGCCAGCGGAGTAGCTTGGAGCCAGGATTCAAATAAAATTTATCTCTTGAGCAATCATACTTCAAACAACGTATGCA
>JAFBAF010000091.1 GCA_019247895.1 Parafilimonas sp.
ATGATAGTAACTGCAGAAGAAGAAAGAGATTTTATAAAGAATTACCTTGGTCCGGCTTTTCAAAATAACAGCATCAATACCAGGATTATTGTGTACGATCACAATTGCGACAGGCCGGATTACCCTATGACAATTTTAAGCGATGCAGATGCCGCCAAATATGTTGATGGTTCTGCGTATCATTTATATGCCGGAGATATAAATGCATTATCGACCGTACATAACGCTTATCCAAACAAGAATCTTTACTTTACCGAACAGTGGACCGGCGGCAATGAAAGCTTCAGCAGTAATTTAATGTGGCATATTAAAAATGTGATTATAGGTACAGTTATTAATTGGGGTTGTGCGGCAATCGAATGGAATCTTGCCAGCGATCCCAATTTCGCACCGCATACAAACGGTGGCTGCAATGAGTGCAAAGGTGCGCTAACAATAACCGATAATGTAACCCGCAATGCATCGTATTATATTATTGCACACGCAGCCAAATTTGTTCCGGCGGGCTCTGTAAGAATTGCGAGCACAAATATTTCCGGTTTAACCAGCGTGGCGTTTAAAACTCCGCAAGGCAAAAAAGTTTTAATTGCTTTGAATGAAGGCATTTCGGCTACATCTTTCAACATACAATATCAAAATAGATCGGCTTTTATAACACTTGCGCCAAAGGCTGCAGCAACTTATGTTTGGTAGCAATTCATACAGTTTATTTCTATGCAATTAATTAGTTTGCATTGATAAAATAATTTAGCATATTTGTTAAATAATGATTGCTTGTTATGGATAGTGCTGGTCTTGTTACTTTGCAACAAAGAATTTGTGAAAACGACGAAACTGCCTTAGCTGAAATTTACAAACTCTATTATCAAAAACTTGTATTTTTTGCTAAATCAATTTTACGGACAAAGCAACTTGCTGAAGAAGTTGTTGAGGATGTATTAATAAAGCTGTGGTGTAACAGAAGTGAAATAACCAAGGTAAAAAACCTGAATATTTATTTATATACTGCTGTAAAAAATACAAGTTTAAACCTGCTTTCCCAACAAGCCAGGCAATTGGTTTCTGCGCCATTTGATTTTTTAAATATTGAGCTGGAAAATGAACTGGCTAATCCGCAGGAATTAATGATTACTACAGAAATGATGAAAAGAATGCATTGTGCAGTTGATACTTTACCACCGCGTTGCAAAATGATATTCCGGCTTGTAAGAGAAGACGGTTTGAAATATAAAGAGGTTGCTGAAATTTTGAATATATCAGTTAATACGATTGATGTGCAAATGGCAATTGCTGTAAAGAAAATTTGTACTGCTCTAAACATAAATAAACCCTTCAAACAGCTCACTCCATCCTTACCACAAAAATAATTTCAAATTTTTTTCAAATCTTTTAGTAGAACGCTTCAAAAAAATTGTCTTCACGGTAGAACTACTGCATGAATTCAGAAAACTTTACATGGCAATTAATTGCCCGCTCATTAAGCGGAGAAGCATCGGCTGATGAAGTGCAATTGCTTTTATCCGTGTTAGCGAAAGATGAATTGCTGCAGCAGCAATATGATATTTTAAAACAATTTTGGAGCGCTTCAAATACTCTGCAAAATAGCAGCACAGAGCAGTACGAAAAAAATATCGAAGTATTGCTTGAAAAAAGTAAAACAAAAAAATCTCCAGGCAATCATGGTTTACTAAGGCGCTTAAGAAAACCAAAAAGGAACAGGAGCGTTTCAATAATCTTTGGCAGTTCACTATGCGTTCTTATTTTAAGTTTAAGCTTTTATTTTTTTCATGAAAAAAGTACAGCAGCTAAAACTGTAAAGCTTAACCAGGTTGTTGTTAAAAACGGAAACCGCAACCGCATTGTTTTACCCGATGGCTCTGTGGTTTGGTTAAACGGAGGTTCTTCCATTTATTATGGCAGTTCGTTTTCAGGTAAAGCAAGGGAAGTTTATTTAAAGGGAGAGGCTTTTTTTGATGTAGTAAAAAAAGCAGGTCAGCCGTTTATTGTTCATGCAAACGGTGTTGATATAAAAGTTTTGGGAACTGCTTTTAATGTAAAGTCGTATATAGAAGATAATAAAGTTGAGGCCACACTTATAAGAGGCGTAATTCAGGTGATACGACAGGATGACGAACATCAAAAACCTGTTTTTCTTCATCCCAATGAAAAGCTTGTTATAAGTCTTGAGGAAAGTAAAGCGAAAACTTCATTGCCAACGGGTCATTTAATTTCTAAACCGGTTGCTTATACTCTTTACCATTTAGATAGCGCTGAAAAAACAGAAAACCGGGTTGAAACATCATGGATGTATAACAGGTTGGAATTTAGAGGTGATAATTTTAAAGAACTGGCGAAAAAACTTGAACACTGGTATAATATAAAGATTGTGTTTGAGGACAGTATTGTTGAGCAGT
>JAFBAF010000236.1 GCA_019247895.1 Parafilimonas sp.
AATGCATTGCTGTTATTAATCTGCAAACAAATGAAACAAAGATTATAACGCCGCAAAGCTTATATGTTTTTGAATATGATTGGTCGCCGGATAGTAAATCTTTTTGTTATACAGCTGCACCGCCACCAGGCGATGATAACTGGTATATTGCAAAACTATACACACAAAAAATTTTTAGCGATGACACAACAATGATCTATCAACCAAAATTTCAAATTGCTTTGCCGCAATGGAGCAATGACGGAAAACAAATTGCTTTTATTGAAGGTTTGATGAGCGACCAGGGTGGGACAGGAGGTGAGATCTATGTTGTTGATGCAATCAATCATAGTTTACCAAAAGATATTACGCCAGGAAGAAAATCAACGCCATCATGGTTTACGTGGAAAACAAATGGAGATATTCTGTTTACAGAATTTGTTGGCGGCTCGGTTGCAGCTTCATCTTTAAATACAAAAACATTGGCTACACAAACATTATGGAAAGCCGATGAATCTATTCGTGCAAGCGGTGAAGAAACAAGTTTATCTGTTGCGGATAATAAATTTGCGTTGATACGAAGTTCGTGGAATAAACTGCCTGAAGTTTGGTACGGAAATTTTAAAGATCAAATACAAATCACACATTTAAATGATGCAGTTGTAAAACCGTTATTACGATTTGACAATATAAACTGGGTGAATGATGGAAATCATGTGCAAGGTTGGTTGTTATATCCGCAAAATTTTGACGCGACGAAAAAATATCCAATGCTTGTTTGTGTGCATGGCGGTCCGGCTTGGATAACAACGCCAACTTGGGCGGCACCTGATTTTAATACAACGGCTTACACGCAGTTTGGTTATTTTATTTTCTTTCCAAACGCACGAGGCAGCTACGGACAAGGTGAAGAATTTACGCTGTTGAATCGCCGCGATTGGGGTTTTGGTGATCTGCGTGATATAACAAGTGGTGTTGATGTTTTGACTTCAAGGTATCAGATTGATAGTAGCCGCACTGGCATTTTAGGTTGGAGCTACGGTGGTTCAATGGCAATGATTTCAGGAACGCAAACCAATAAATTTAAAGCTTCAGTTGCGGGTGCCGGTGCATGTGACTGGAAAAGTTATTATGGACAAAATTCTATTGATAAATGGATGAATAGTTATTTCAATGCTTCGCCTTATGATGATCCCAAAGCATATGAAAAAGTTTCAGCTATTACTTATATCAAGCAAACAAAAACGCCAACATTGGTTTTGGTTGGTGAGCGTGACGGAGAATCTCCGCTGGCGCAGTCTTTTCAATTCTGGCATGCTTTAAAAGAATTAAATGTGCCCACACAATTATATATTTATCCTGATGAAGGTCATGAGTTTGAAAACTTTGATAATATGATTGATGTAAGTGCAAGAACGATCGAATGGTTTAATGCGTACTTGCAGAAGTAACTTGCTTTTTGTACAGTTCACTACTTTTATCGGGCAACTCTATTTTTATACTTGTTCCTTCACCGATTTTTGAATCTATGGAAATTGAACCATTTAACTTGTCGACTGTTTCTTTAATAATATACAATCCAAGCCCCGAACCCGTTGCACTTGATGTGGCACGATAAAACATAGTAAAAATTTTTGATAGTTTGCTTTCTTCAATGCCAATACCATTATCGCTTACATTAATAGTTGCCACATGATCGGTTACTTCAATACTTACGCCCACGCAAGGCTTAGATTTTGAAAGATCTGCATATTTAATCGCGTTTGATATAAGATTATTGATAATTGTACTAACACGTCTTGCATCAGAAACAAATCTTTTGCTTTGTTGCACTTCAACAAGTATTTGCAGCTCTGCTGCATTCTTTGCATGTTTATGATCTTCGAGTGCATCGTTTACTATAGCAGAAAAATTAATTTCTTCAAGTGCTAATTGCAATCTTTTGTTTTTTGAAAAATCAATAATATCATTTATAAGGTCATCCATGCGCTGCAACGTTCTTTTCTGAAGCACGGCATAATCATGCAATGTTGTAACATTCGTTTCATTTTCCATCAAATTGGTAACACCTGTAACCGAACTTAAAGGTGCTCTGAGGTCATGTGATGTACGATTCACAAAACTATCAAGCTCCTGGTTTATTTTTTTTAATTCTGTATTTTTTTGTTGAATGTCTTCATTCATCATACCTAATGTTTTATTCGCCGTTGCTAATTGCTTGTTGGTTATTTCCAAAACATAAAAAATTTCTGCAAATTGTTTTGATAATATAATGGAAAGTATTACGGCAAAAATGGCAAGGCCTGCATAAAATAAAGGCACTGTATCAGCAACAAGATTTACATATAAAACATCATTTACAATACAGGCGAGGAATATTATAAAGCCGGTAAAAAATAAATAGCTCCCTGTGCGCTTATTTATCATCGCTCTTATATAAACATATAAACCATACAATGCTGCAACCATCATATAAAATTGATAGTATGTAACTGTGTATGTGTATATATAGTAAGATGCGAATAACGCAGTAAGTATAAACACACCGCCAATCGGTAAAATGATGTATAAAGCTTTTTTAGAAAAATCTCCAGGAAACAAATAATAAGAAAACAACGACATGGCAGGTACAGAAAAATAAAGGCTTATAAATTCCATACGTCTTATAAAAACCCAGTTAAGATTTAAAATATAGTTCAGCGGAATTTCATCGGTTACAACAATACGTATGCTTATTATAAGACAGAGAATAGAAAAATAAAGCAGCGCATATCTTTTTCTGAAATTAAAAAACAAAACAAGATTATAAGTAAATGCCAGCAAAAAAACGCCGGCTATTAAAAAATCAACAGATAAGTATCTTATGGTGTCTTCTACTATTTCGTTTTGTGTACCAAGTTTTACAATGTCCCAAAGCCCGCCTCTTTTATCATCAAAGTTTGAAACGTGCATCACAATATCAAGCACACCATTTTCCGGCTGCAATTTTACAACGATGGGCTTTAGTTTTGCTTTGGTCGTTGCTGCCGTTGTTCCTGGCTTGCCCATCTCAACTATTTTCTTTCCATTTACAAAAAGAGTATAAGCAGCTTGTACCGTAAATATTTTTAAAGCAAGCGGATCGCTGGAAGGCGGACACAAAATCTTTATGTGATACGTGGCAAAACCAAAGCCTGTGTTATTTTGATTCGGTGGGATGTATTTATTCCAGAAATCGGGAACGAAAGCATAACCATGTGCCTTAACAGATGAGTTATTTTTTAAAGAATCAGGATCATAAAATTTATTCCAGTAAAAATCCCAGTTTCCTGAAACGTTTATAATTCCATCTGTTCTCCAATTATGATTTCGCAAATCCAGCACACCATTTTGTACCGGGCTTATGTTATTAGCAAAAGCAGTAAGGTTTAAAAAAACGCATAATGCAACACTCAGGTGTTTGATCATAGCTTAGTTTTTGAACTGCTTATAAACGAGGGCGATGTTTACAAACAATTAGTTTCCATAAGTAAGCGGTTATGCCTGGTAAATTTACTGCAAATCTTTAACCGGAAAAAAAACTAAAAGGTCATTTCGATGTCCTGTTCAATTTTTTTTACATCATATGGTTTTATGTTTAAACATTCTTTTCAAGCACTATGAATTCCAATGGCTGCAGGTGTTTACCGGTAACTCCATCTTCGTCAAATTGCTGTCGTTTGCCGGTGTCTTTGTAGCCATGGCGTACGTACCAATTGATCAATTCAGTGCGCAGAGAAATAACTGTCATGTAAATAGCTGAACATTGTATGCTGCGGGCATATTCTTCAGAAGCTTTCAATAATTCTTTACCTACACCACCACCTTGCAGCCCGGGATGAACTGCAAGCATGCCGAGATACAATTTATCTTCATGTTGCTGTAAGTTTATACAACCAGTGATCACTTTGTCGTTATTTATATATTTAAGAATAACACTTCCCGGCTTTTCTATTACTTGTTGTACCATAGATTCATTAGTACGCGTTTCACCCGCTATTAAATGCGCTTCCGTTGTCCAACCCTGTTTGGAACTTTTGCCCCTGTAGGCTTCATTCAATAATATATTTAAATAAGAAACGTCTTGTGTAGTTGCAATAGCAATGCGTTCGTTAGAAAATGGCATTAATTATAGCTTTATCCCAAAAGTACAGCGCTGTTGCTTTTAGCAATGTAATTGTTACCAATACTAATAAAAAAAGGGAAATGACCCGTTTGTTTGTATTGAGTTTGTATAAATAATTTTTAGCCAGTGCTTTCAATACATTATAAAGTCAACAGTTAACGGTTAACTCTTGCTTGATACCTACAAAAGATAAATTATACCGTAACATTACACTCAAAAACAGCTTATGAAGTTGAAATGCGCTTTATTGCTGAGTAGTACTCTGTTTTTATTCGGCATGTACAGCGACGGCATCAATTCAACAAAGGCCGACGAACACACAAATAAAAGACAGCACTAAATGTTCCGGAAACTTTTACTGGTGGCTTTGGTGAAAGATGTATATACAAGAAAAGTAGCTGATAAATTAGCTTCGCAGGTGCGACCACGAGGTATTGTTTCGCTATCAGCCTTGAACATTGTCGCATTTACACTTAAGCAGTATCGCGTTTATTAATGAGATTTGTATTGTACACTAACAAAGGCGAAAACAAACAAACGATAAAATGAAAAAGCTGCAATTCAAAAAAGAGATAAATGCCACATCTCAAAAAGTTTATGAAACAATGTTGGGCTTAAAAGACAAAAGCACTTATCAATATTGGACATCAGCATTTAATCCTACATCCACCTACGAAGGAAGTTGGGAAAAGGGAAGCAAAATTTATTTTGCGGGAGTTGATGAAAACGGAAAAAAGGCCGGAATGATTTCTGAAATTGAAGAACACCAAGCTGCTCAATTCGTATCCATACGGCATTACGGTTTTTTGGATGGCGATACGGAAATTACAACAGGTGAACAAGTGGAAAAATGGGCAGGCGGACACGAGAATTATTCATACCAGGAAAGTAATGGGATAACAACTGTAACGGTTGATATGGACACGATAGACGAATACTTGGATTACTTCAACAACACTTATCCCACAGCATTAAACAAATTAAAAGAGATTTCGGAGCGGTAATTATTTTTAGTGCTTTCGCCGTCGTTAGAACATCAACAAAAGCATCACAGTTTTGATGAAAAACACCAACAAAAGCGAATGGCTAAACAAGCGTACTTTTAAAAAGCCCTGATTGCGCGAACATGCCGTTTGGCGCCTTTAATCTGCTTGAACAATATACCATCAAAAAACAAAATCTCATAAGCTTTGCGGTTATTCACTTCGCTGGAACTCCAGTAGTAATCATTTTCACCTACGGAAAAGTTTCCAACCACATCTTTTTGCTGAAACAGCTTGTCCAATTCCTGCATTGATGGCAGGAACCAATCGGTATACCCGTTGTTGTCAAGTTTCCAGCATCTGAGTGCTGCATAGTTTCCCGGCTTGCCCTGTGCCTGCACAATTGTTTTTGTATTAAGTGCTCCTGTGCCAACGGCTGTTGCAGTTGCTCCTGTGGTTATAAATGTACCGTTATCCCAGGCAGATGGGGTTAAATCAAATTCATCTGCTATTAAGCCATGTTCACCCGTAGCATCAATATAAAAAATTATACCACCGCCATAATGCTGCCCTATGGTAAAGGTTGGTGTAGCAGCAGTTGATTGGGAAACTGATGAAGAACGAATAACAGTGCTTTGTTTTGTACAGGAAACAGCCAGTGCGAGCATAGCGGCAAATATTGCCTTGAATGGTGTTTTCATAACCAGGTGTTTTATTGTTAGCAAATAATTGTTATAGCTCGCATACAAAGCAGTACGTGAACTGTACTGTTTGTTATCCCGATTTTTGCCCTTGTTTATGTTCTTCGCCAACAAGTTTCAACCCTCATGATTACTTATAAAATTTCACTGCTTGTTACTATTGCATTTTAGTAAGCCTATGTTAATGCGATGCAGAAGTTCACAAAATAAGTTAGCTATTAATATCTCCTGTTGAACCTGTCTCCGCCGGGCCTGTTGTTTGATGGAGGACGTTCTTCAGCTTTTTGCACGGACAGTTGTTTGCCCTTTATCCGAGTACCATTTAAGATACTGATGGTTTCCATCGCTTCTGTTTTATCGGGCATTTCAATAAAGCCAAAACCTTTACTTTTACCGGTGGCCCTGTCTTTTACAAAAGCAGCAGATGTAATTGTGCCATAAAGCTCAAACATGTCTTTCAAATCATCATCATCAAAGTCGTTCGGAAACCCAGCAACAAATAATTTCATGCAGAATATTTCAGCAAAAATAAAGGATAGAACCTGCAATAAGCGTATTGGGCATTTTTTTTAATATTATTTATTTTAAAGGTTCACATATTACTGTTTTAAATAAATAACAGAACGTTGTAGGGCTTTTATAGCTTTTTTGAGATTATTCCTGCAGGCTTTTTAGCGTTATATATTTACTGATATCGTTATAATTAAACCCTTTTGCTTTCATTTCTTTTATCCATTCCGGTGTTACGCCTGTAGCTTTTAAAGCAACTGCATTGTCAAGTGAAATATTTTTATAACCAAGATCAGCAAAACTGTTTAGATATTCCGGAGTGATATTTTGAGACTTCATCGAAACGGCGTCTTCTAAAGAAACATCATAACCTTTTTCTTTAAATGACTTGATATACTCAGGTTGCACACCTAATGCTTTTAATGAAATCAAATCATCAGCCGAAATATTCTTATAACCGGCATCTTCAAATGATTTAATGAATTCCGGAGTAATATTCTGTGATTTCATGGCTACCAAATTATCAGCAGAAATGTTTTTATAACCCAAAACCTGGAACTGCTTTACATAATCTGCATTAATGCCCAGAGATTTCATAGCAACCAATTCTTCCGGATCGATATTTTGATAACCTAAAGCTTTAAAAGAATTTGCATATGCTTCATCAATATTCATTGCCTTTAAACTAACTACATTATCTGCAGACATGGTTTCATTGCCATTTTTCTTAGGTAGTTTAGTTAAATAATCTTTGTCAATACCCTGCGCTTTAAAACTCACCAGTTCATCAATTGAAATATCTTTATAACCTGCACTTCTTATTTCCTTTATGTAATCACCTGAAATATCCAAAGCTTTCATTGAAATAACCTGGTCAACACTTACATCGTTATATCCATTTTCTTTAATTGAAGCGATGAAAGTTTTA
>JAFBAF010000326.1 GCA_019247895.1 Parafilimonas sp.
CAGGCAAAAACTTATATTCAAAAATATTTTTCTATAGCGGCTGCTGACGAAATACAAGCCCCTGATTATGCATTTGCAGGAACGGTATATGCAAAATTTCCTGACATGGGTGATAGTGCTGTAAAATATCTTCAATTAGCAGTAGAAAAAGATACTGTGAAAGAAGAACAGAAAGAATTCATGGTAACAGCTTCAAAAATCGCCGCTCAGTCTGGCAATTATGGAATGATTCTCGGTATTCTGCAAACATCCGAAAAATTAAATGGCGGAAAATTGTCTGAAACCGAATATTTTAATTTAAGTAAAAATATTGTAGATGCTGTTTCAGCAGATTCAGGCCATGCTTTCGATACAGCAAAATATTCTGCTGGCTACTCAGTTATTCAATCTTATATAACCGCATATCCTGATAAACCACAGGGTTATTCTTTCTTAAGTCGTTATGCGAAACTTTCTGATAAGGACACAACAAAAGGACTTGCCTTGGCACCGCTTCAGCAATACAACGATTTTCTTACAAAAGATACAGCTGCCGGTAATAAGAAAACAATTTTTACTAACTATTATTACATGCTGATTTATTATGCCCAATACGCTAAGGATGCGCCGAAAGAGCAGGAATATCAGAGAGCTATAGACATTACAACAAAGATGAAAACTATTTATACTGATCCCTCCTCCGAAGAATACCAATTTGCCGATAAAACAGGTAAGCAATTGCAGACATCGCTGGATAAATACAATAAATCAAAAACAAGCGGAGGCACAAGCAGCGGCGGGAAATCTCAAAAATAATTTTATAAAAAATAAAAAAGCTCTTCAAACGAAGAGCTTTTTTTATTGACAAAAAAATATAAGTTTTTATACTGCTAATAATTGCAACTTGTTTTTTATTATAAATAATTGCCGCGTATTTTTGCAAATCAAAGCGTTTTAATGAATCCGATTATTTATTTGCTTGATGCAGCAACAGGAACTTCAGCCGATTACGCTCCTATAGGAATTCAGTTAATTTTTGCAGCAGGTTTTGTAGCAACAATGATGGTTGCCACGCATTTGCTCGGACCTAAAAGAAAAACCACAGAAAAGCTTGAAAATTTTGCAAGCGGAATCGAAAGCCATGGTAACGCAAGACAACCACTGGCAATCAAATATTTTTTAGTGGCAATTTTATTTGTGTTGTTTGATGTGGAAGTGATTTTCTTTTATCCTTACGCTGTAAATTTTAAATTGCTTGGTTGGCATGGATTTATTGAAGTTGTTTTATTTGTTGCATTCTTTTTAATAGGATTTATTTATATAATTAAGAAAGGCGCTTTAAAGTGGGAAGATTAAAATTAGTCAATTCGACAATGTGACAATGAAAGAATAAGAAAAATGCTTTTGCTGATTGTCAAATGCCGAATTATCAAATTATCAAATTAAGAAAATGGCAAGACCGGTTAGATTTAACATACATCCGAAAGGAACAGATATACATGACAATATTGCTTTAACAGAAATGCCCGAAGGTGCGCAAGGCGAAGGTTTTTTTGCAACAAAATTTGAAAGCATAGTTGGTTTAGCAAGAAAAAACTCAATTTGGCCATTACCTTTTGCAACCTCTTGTTGCGGTATCGAATTTATGGCTACAATGGGCGCACATTATGATTTAGCAAGATTCGGTTCTGAGCGCCTCGGTTTTACGCCACGCCAGTGCGACTTATTAATGGTGATGGGAACTATTGCAAAAAAAATGGGACCTGTTTTAAAGCAGGTTTACTTGCAAATGGCTGAACCACGTTGGGTTTTGGCTATGGGCGCATGCGCCGCATCAGGTGGGATTTTTGATAGTTATTCTGTTTTGCAGGGAATAGACCAAATCATTCCTGTTGATGTATATATTCCAGGCTGCCCGCCCAGGCCTGAAGCGGTTATTGATGGTGTTTTGCAAATACAAAAGCTGGTGCATAATGAGAGTTTACGAAGAAGAAACAGCGAGCATTATAAAGCACTGCTTAATAGTTACGGAATACAGTAATAATTCGGCAATTTGGCAATTAGTGAATTTGCCAATGAATTGTCGAATTGTCAAATTATCAAATTGAGTAATTGATGTCTCTTACAAACGAACGCATTAAAGAACGACTAATTGAAAAGTTTGGTGAGCAGGTTAGCAATTTTGATGAACCTTATGGCATGCTCACTTTCGAAGTGCCAAAAGACATGAATCTGAAAGTAATGCAATTCTTGTATGATGATGAAGAATTAAAATTTCAGTTTCTTACAACCTTAAATGCCATTCATTATCCTGATAATAAATCAAGAGAATTAGCCATTGTTTATCATCTCCATAATCTTACAGATAATATAAGAATCCGTTTTAAAGTTTATGTTGACATAAACAAACCTGATGTTTTTACGGCCACAAAAATATTTGAAGCGGCAAACTGGCTGGAAAGAGAAACATACGATTATTATGGAGTGAATTTCGTTGGTCATCCAAATCTCGTTCGCATATTAAATGTTGATGAGATGGATTATTTTCCTATGCGCAAAGAATATCCGTTAGAAGATCAAACAAGAAAGGATAAAGATGATGAGATGTTTGGCCGCGGTGGAAACTTTGGATATGGTACTGTAAAAACAGAAGATGATACAACTATCGCAGAATCAGAAAAAGGGGACATTGGCGATAAAATAATATAAACAGTTTTCAAATTGACGAATTGTCAAATTGATTTATGCAAGACGTAGTTTCAATAAAAGATAATCACATCGTACTCCCGGATGGTTCAATAGAAAAGCAAACCACAACGCTTAATCTTGGGCCAACTCACCCGGCAACGCACGGTGTGTTTCAGAATATTTTAGAGATGGATGGTGAGCGTGTAGTTTCTGCAAAACAAACTATCGGTTACATTCATCGTGCGTTTGAAAAGATTGCTGAACGCAGGCCATTATACCAGATCACACCACTTACAGATCGCATGAATTATTGCAGCAGCCCAATCAACAATATGGGTTGGATAACAACATGCGAAAAACTTCTGAAAATAAAAACTCCAAAGCGTGTAGATTATATGCGTGTTATCATTATGGAGTTAGCGAGAATCTCAGACCATTTAATCTGTAATTCTGTTGTTGGTGTTGATGCAGGTGCATTTACCGGTTTTTTATATGTAATGCAATACCGCGAATTGATCTATGAAATCTATGAATCGGTTTGTGGTTCGCGTTTAACAACTAACATTGGCCGCATCGGTGGCTTTGAAAGAAATTTTTCTGATGTTACCTGGCAGAAATTAGAAAAATTTTTAGATGAATATCCTCGTGTTTTGAAAGAATTCGAAAACCTTTTAATGCGCAACAGGATTTTTATGGAGCGTTGCATTGGCGCCGGCCCCATCAGTGCAGAGCGTGCATTGAATTATGGATTCACAGGCCCCAATCTTCGTGCTGCCGGCGTTGATTATGATGTGCGTGTGCATTCTCCATATTGCAGTTATGAAGATTTTAATTTCATTGTTCCGGTTGGTTCAACAGGAGATTGCTATGATCGTTTTTTAGTGCGGGAGCAGGAGATGTGGCAATCAATTGAAATCATCAAACAAGCTTATCAAAAAATACAAGAAATTAAAGGCTCCGGAGCTGAAATTTATCACGCTGATATTCCTGAATATTATCTTCCTAAAAAAGAGGATGTTTACACAAAGATGGAAGCATTGATATGGCATTTTAAAATTATAATGGGTGAGATCGATATGCCGGTTGGTGAAGTATACCACAGTGTGGAAGGCGGTAATGGTGAGCTTGGTTTTTATTTGATTAGTGATGGTGGCAGAACGCCCTACCGTTTGCATTTTCGCAGGCCCTGCTTTATTTATTACCAGGCTTATGAAGAGTTGGTAAAAGGAGCAATGTTAAGCGACGCAGTTATTGTTATGAGTAGCCTTAACTTAATTGCAGGCGAAATGGATAGTTAAACAATGTAGTAATTTGAAAATTTGAAGATATGTAAATTAAAATTTTCAAATTTTCAAATTCACAAATTTTCAAATTGAATATGATTGAGTTTTCTGAAGAGAAATTAAAAGAAGTTAACGAGTTAATAAGCCATTATCCACAAGGCAAACAAAAAAGTGCTTTGCTGCCTTTGCTGCATATGGCGCAAGATGAATTTGGCAACTGGCTTGATGTTCCTGTTATGGATTATGTTGCTTCACTTTTAAATATTCAACCAATTGAAGTGTATGAAGTGGCAACATTTTACAGCATGTATAATTTAAAGCCTGTTGGTAAATATGTATTTGAAGTTTGCCAAACCGGCCCTTGCATGTTAAATGGAAGCGATGATATAATTACTTATATTGAAGAGAAACTAAATATTAAACCTGGCGAAACAACGACTGATGGAATATTCACTTTAAAAACAGTTGAATGTTTAGGGGCTTGCGGTTATGCGCCAATGATGCAGTTAGGAAAATATTATCGTGAACATCTTACAAAAGAAAAAGTAGATCAGCTAATTGAAGAATGCAGGGCAAAACAAACCAGTTTAAATTAATGAAACTTATTTGTATCATATCATTTGTTGTATTAATTATTTCATGTAATTCTGATTCTTCGCCAATTGCTGCAAACGATAGCGCATTTAAAACGGAGGTGCCGAGAACACCTGTTATAAAAGCAGAAAATTATGTAGGCACTTTGCCGTGTGCAGATTGCGAAGGCATTGATGTAACCCTTCAATTAAAAAATGATTCGAGTTATATAATGAATTCAGTGTATAAAGGAAGCAAAGTTGATAGCAGCAATAACCATTTTGTTGATAATGGAACATGGAGCGTGAGCGGCGATACAATAATTTTATCTGCAAAGGGAAACAGTACAAAGTATATAAAATCTAATTCAACATTAACGCAGCTTGATGGTAATGGAAAAGTTATTACAGGACCATTAGCTGATAACTTTGTTTTACATAAAAAATAAATTATGTTTCATCTTGTACCATACTTGCATTTTAACGGCGAAGCCGAAGAAGTACTGAATTTTTATAAAGACGTTTTTGACGGCGAAATTTTAGTGATTAGCCGTTATGGAGATAGTCCGATGCAGGCAAATGAAGATTGGAAGAATAAAATTATTCATTCAAGATTAAAGTTCGGTGATAACTTAATTATGATTTCTGATTCCCACAACGGGCAATTGGCAAATAAAGAAGGCAACATACAATTGTCTGTTGAAGTGGATGATAAAAAAAAGATTGAAGAAGTGTTTAATAAATTAGCTGAAAGCGGAAAAGTCACAATGCCTTTGGCAAAACAATTTTGGGGCGCAACATTTGGAATGTTGCAGGACAAATTTGGTGTGAACTGGATGTTTAATCATGAAGAGAAAACTCAAAAATAAAAAGTCAAAAATCAAAAATTAAGAAGCAGGTTTTGACTTTTTAATTTTTACTTTTTAATTAAAATGAAGAAAGTTTTATTAGAAAAAGATCATGTTGAAGGCATTCGCTTTTATGAAACCTATCGGAGAGAAGGTGGTTATAAAAGCGTAGAAAAGGCTTTCAAAATGTCACCAAACGATATTGTTGAAGAAGTAAAGAAAAGTGGTTTGCGTGGTCGTGGCGGTGCAGGTTTTCCAACTGGTTTAAAATGGAGTTTTATTGCAAAGCCCGAAGGTGTTCCGCGCCATCTTGTTTGTAATGCAGATGAAAGTGAACCTGGCACTTTCAAAGACAGATATTTAATGGAATTCATTCCGCATTTATTAATAGAAGGGTTGATCGTTTCATCATACGCACTTGGCAGCAACGTAACATACATTTATATACGCGGCGAATATGCATGGATAGTGGATATACTTGAGCAGGCGATTATTGAAGCTAAGAATAATGGATGGCTTGGTAAAAATATTTTAGGTTCCGGTTTCGATTGTGAAATTTATGTGCATCGCGGTGCCGGCGCGTATATCTGCGGTGAAGAAACTGCGTTAATTGAAAGTCTTGAAGGCAAACGCGGTAACCCGAGAATTAAACCTCCTTTTCCTGCGGTAAAAGGTGCATGGGATCGTCCAACAGTTGTAAACAATGTTGAAACAATTGCAGCTGTGGTTCCTATTATAAATATGGGTGGTGATGAATATGCAAAGATTGGTATTGGTAAATCCACCGGTACAAAATTAATTTCTGCATGTGGTAATATTAATAAACCGGGTGTGTATGAAATTGACATGACTATCTCTGTTGAAGAATTTATTTTCAGTGATGAATATTGCGGTGGCATTCCAAACGGAAAAAGATTGAAAGCTTGCATTCCGGGCGGTTCATCAGTTCCCATTCTTCCAACTAATTTATTATTGAAAACAGCGAAAGGCGAGCAACGTATGATGAACTATGAAAGTTTATCAGAGGGCGGTTTTGCTACAGGTTCAATGATGGGCAGCGGCGGTTTTATTGTGTTTGATGAAGACCAATGCGTGGTTCGTCATACATATACATTAGCAAGATTTTATCGTCACGAAAGTTGCGGACAATGCTCACCTTGCCGTGAAGGAACAGGTTGGATGGAAAAGATTTTAAAGAATATTGAATATGGCAAAGGCAAGATGAGCGACATTGATTTGTTATGGGATATTCAAAGCAAAATAGAAGGCAATACCATTTGTCCGTTGGGTGATGCAGCGGCATGGCCTGTTGCAGCAGCGATAAGACATTTTAGAGATGAATTTGAATGGCATGTTTTGAATCCGGATGAATCGCAGATAAGAAATTTTGGATTAGCACATTATGCAGATGAATTAGCAGTGATGGCTTAATTAATTCAAAAATAAAAAGTAAAAATTCAAAAATTGGAGAGCGAATATTTGCTAGAAGAGCCTGCGAAAACTTACAACATAAAGCATCGTGCTTTTGAGTTTTCAAAGGATGTTCTATCATTCGTTTTATCAACAAAATTTGAAAAAATAGTTTATTCAATTTTTGATCAGTTAGTGCGAAGCGCAACTTCAATAGGAGCAAATCTTGTTGAAGCAAAAGCAGGAGCAACTAAAAGAGATTTTCTAAATTTTTATATAATTGCTTTAAAGTCTGCAAATGAAACTAAATACTGGTTGTGTTTAATAAGAGATTCAATTCAATCCGATAAAAACAAAGTTGCAGATTTGTTACAGGAAGCAGATGAATTGTCAAAAATTATTGCATCAATAATTATTTCTGTTAAACAAGGTTGATGTTTTGATTTTTGAATTTTTAATTTTGACTTTTTACTTATGTCAGAACAACAATTATTTAAAGTAACAATAGATAATATAACAATAGAAGTTCCCGCGGGTACAACTATTTTAAATGCAGCACGACAAATTGGTGGCGATGTTGCGCCGCCTGCAATGTGCTACTACAGCAAATTGCAAAACAGCGGTGGCAAGTGCAGAACATGCTTGGTTGAAGTGAGCAAAGGTTCTGACAAAGATCCGCGACCCATGCCAAAGCTTGTCGCAAGTTGCAGAACAACGGTAATGGATGGAATGGAAGTAAAAAATATTACTTCACAAAAAACAATTGATGCAAGAAAGGGTGTGGTTGAAATGCTTTTAATTAATCATCCTTTGGATTGCCCTATCTGCGACCAGGCTGGTGAATGCGATCTGCAGGATCTAAGTTATAATCATGGTAAAGGCGGAACACGTTACGATTTTAACCGCAGAACCTTTGAAAAACATACTTTAGGCCCGCATATACAATTGCACATGACGCGTTGCATTCTTTGCTATCGTTGTGTTTTTACGGCAGATCAGTTAACTAATAAAAGAGAACATGGCATATTAGATCGCGGCGATCATTCACAAATTTCAACTTACATCGAGCAAAATCTTGACAATGATTTTATAGGAAACGTAATTGATGTTTGTCCTGTTGGTGCGTTAACTGATCGCACATTCCGTTTTAAAAATCGTGTATGGTTTACCAAGCCTGTTGATGCGCATAGGGATTGCCCCAAATGTTGCGGTGAAGTGCGATTATGGATGCGTGGCGATGAAGTTTTTCGTGTTACAGCACGTAAAGATCAATGGGGCGAAATTGCAAATGCATCAGATGGTAAAACAGGTTGGATTTGTGATGAATGCCGCTTTGAAAAAAAGGAGACAAAAGATTGGGTGATTGAAGGCACAACCAAGGTAAACCGCCAATCAGTTATATCAGCTAACAAATATATTGGTGTATTAAAACCACCGGAGTTTATGCAGGAAGTAATGGATGGTGTTAAGCAGCGTTACATGCTCGATATACATAATGTAAGCGAAGTGAATGAACCTGAAATAAGACTGGATTTAATAGAAGGGCCGGCACATAGTGAAGATTTTGAAATTGCGGATAAAGAACGTAAAGAAAAGGAAAACAATAAATAGTTTTAAATGATTAATCTTCTAACAATAGACTGGATTCTTTTACTTGAAAAATTAATATTGATTGCTATTGTTGTAATGGCGTCATTATTTGTTGCCATGTATTCAACGTATGCTGAAAGAAAGATTGCAGCGTTTATGCAGGACAGGATTGGCCCAAATCGAGCCGGCCCGTTTGGAATTTTACAACCGCTTGCTGATGGAATGAAGTTGTTTTTCAAAGAAGAAATTATCCCAAACAGTTCCAATAAAATCTTATTTATACTTGGTCCGTCACTCGCTATGTTAACAGCAATGATCACTTCTGCTGTAATTCCCTGGAGCGGTGATATTAATTTATTCGGAAGGACAATTCAATTACAAATTGCAGATATAAACATTGGAATTCTTTACGTGTTTGCTGTAGTAAGTTTGGGCGTATACGGTATTATGATTGGCGGCTGGTCATCCAACAATAAATTTTCTTTACTCGCAGCATTACGAGGCGCAAGCCAGGTTATTAGTTATGAATTGGCAATGGGCATTTCATTAATTGCTTTATTAATGATGACAGGAACTTTAAGTTTGAAAACAATTGTTGAACAACAAATGGCTTCGCATTGGAATGTGTTGTATCAGCCATTGGCTTTCTTAATATTTTTTGTTTGCGCTTTGGCTGAATGTAACCGTACTCCGTTTGACTTACCTGAAGCTGAAAGCGAATTGAACATGGGTTATCACCAGGAATATTCATCAATGAAATTAGGTTTTTATTTGTTTGCTGAATATGTGAATATGTTCATCAGCAGTGCTATAATGGCAACATTGTTTTTTGGTGGTTATGATATTCCGTTCTTTAATGAATCTGCACATACAGATTGGGGTAACTGGTTAGCCGTTGCAGGTATTGCATGCTTTATGGTAAAGATTGTATTTTTTATTTTCCTTTTCATGTGGATCAGGTGGACAGTTCCAAGATTTCGATACGACCAGTTAATGAATCTTGGATGGAAAAAACTAATTCCGCTTGCATTGGCAAATATGCTGATAACAGGCGCGGTAATTTTATGGCTTAAAAAATAAAACAATTCGGAAGTCAAAATTAAAAATTAAAAAAAATGAATTTCTTAAACATTTTGAGTTTTGACTTTTTACTTTTGAATTTTTAGAATGACTACATTAACAAACAGAGCAAAGCCGGTAGACCGTAAGCCAATGACTTTTATTGAAAGCATTTACTTATGGAATATCTTTAAGGGAATGCTTATAACGCTAAAACATTTTTTTAAAAAGAAGGCAACTATTCAATATCCCGATGTTCAACGTCCGTTCAGTCCTGTGTTTCGTGGTGTGCAAATTTTAAATCGTGATGAAGAAGGAAGAGAACGTTGCACTGCATGCGGTTTATGCGCATTAGCTTGTCCTGCAGAAGCCATAACAATGGAAGCTGCTGAGCGCATGCCCGGCGAAGAAAATTTATATCGCGAAGAAAAATATGCAGCGAAATATGAAATAAATATGTTGCGTTGCATTTTCTGCGGCTTTTGTGAAGAAGCTTGTCCTAAAGATGCGATTTATCTTTCCGAAACATTTGCGCCGCCTGCTTATAATCGTAAAAATTTTATTTATAATAAGAAAGATTTGCTGATACCGGATCCTAAAACTCAGCCGGAAGAATATGCACAGGCAAAAGGATTGAGAGAAAACAAAAAAGCAAAAAAGGAACCTTTCTAATGACTGCAACCGAAATACTATTCTGGGTTTTAAGTGTACTTGCTTTGTTCAGCGCTTTAATGATGTTGGTAAGTAAAAACCCTGTGCATAGTGTATTATGGCTTATCGTAGTTTTCTTTTCAATAAGTGGTCATTATATTTTATTGAATGCGCAGTTTCTCGCCATTGTAAACCTTATTGTTTACGCAGGCGCTATCATGGTATTATTCCTGTTTGTAATTATGCTGATGAATTTAAACAGTAACACTGAACCGCAAAGAAATACGTTGGTAAAGTTTGCCGGTGTAATTGCAGGGGGATTGCTTTTATTTGTAATGATTGAAGCAGTAATTAATGCAAATGAAATAAGCAGCAGGCAGGCAACTATGAATGAAGGTGATATTGGATTGATACAAAATTTAGGAAAGATTTTGTTTACGCAATATGTGGTACCATTTGAAATAAGCAGTGTTTTATTTTTAAGTGCAATGGTTGGTGCAGTAGTGATTGGAAAGAAAGAATAATAATTCGCAATCAGATAATTCGCAAATTAGTGAATAAAATTGCCGAATTGATAAATTGTCAAATTGATTTATGCCGATTGAGTATTATATAGTTTTAGCCGCAGCACTGTTTTGTATTGGCGTTACAGGTGTATTAATTCGCCGTAATGCAATTATTGTATTTATGTGTATTGAGTTAATGCTGAACTCCGTGAATCTAATGCTGGTAGCGTTTTCAAAAATGCATTATGCATTAAGTAATGGTGGTAACACTTCTGTTGCTACAACTATTGGTACAGATGCCCAGTTATTTGTTTTTTTTATAATGGTGGTGGCAGCGGCTGAAGTAAGTGTTGGATTGGCAATTATTGTAATGATGTATCGTAATGTACATTCAACAGATATTAATTTTTTAAACAGGCTGAAGAATTAAAAATTCAAAATTAAAAAGTAAAAAGTACGAATTTGAAAGGCTTCTTTTAAATTTTGACTTTTGAATTTTTGACTTATATGGTTTATTTAGTTCCGCTTTTTCCATTAATAGGCTTTTTGCTCACTGGCTTATTCAGGAATTTATCGAAGAGCCTTGTTAGTATTATTGCGTGTGGATCAATTCTTGCATCATTTATTGTAAGTTGTATTTTATTTTTTGATGTAAAATCAGGCGGCGCTTTACAGGTTCAATCTTTATTTCCCTTTATAAATATTGCTTCTTTTAAAATTGATTTTGCCTTCCAGGTTGATCAGCTTTCATCTTTGTTCTTATTAATTATAACAGGTGTTGGCTTTTTAATTCATGTGTATTCAACAGCATATATGCATGAAGAAAAAGAGGAGCATTTTGCAAGATATTTTTCTTATTTAAACTTATTCGTTTTTTCAATGCTGTTATTGGTGTTGGGTGCGAATTATGTTATCATGTTTATTGGTTGGGAGGGTGTTGGTTTATGTTCTTATTTATTGATAGGTTATTGGTTTAAGAATGATAGTTATAACTATGCGGCCAAGAAGGCTTTTGTAATGAACCGCATTGGTGATCTCGGGTTTTTGTTAGGGATATTTTGGTTGCTATCAAAACTCGGCACAGCAAATTATAATGATGTATTTGCGAATGTCAATCAACTTTCTTCAACTGATATAACAGGCATAACAGTTTTATTATTTATCGGCGCAATGGGTAAAAGCGCACAAATTCCATTGTATACATGGTTGCCCGATGCAATGGCCGGTCCAACACCGGTTTCTGCGTTGATCCATGCAGCAACGATGGTTACTGCAGGTATTTATATGATAGCACGAAGCAACGCTTTATATTCTTTAAGTGCTGTTGCTGAAAATCTGGTAGCTATTGTTGGTATTGCAACTGCTCTGTTTGCTGCAACTATTGCCATCAAACAAAATGATATTAAAAAAGTATTGGCTTACTCAACAGTAAGTCAATTAGGTTATATGTTTTTGGGATTAGGTGTTGGTGCTTATAGCGGCGCTGTTTTCCATGTAATGACGCATGCTTTTTTTAAAGCGTTGTTATTCCTCGGCGCCGGTTCGGTTATTCACGCAATACATAACCAGCAAGATATGCGCTTTATGGGCGGCTTAAAAAAATACATGCCTGTTACACACATTACTTTTTTAGTTGGATGTATTGCCATTTCAGGTATTCCGCCCTTTAGTGGTTTCTTTTCAAAAGATGAAATTCTTGCAGCGGCTTATGCTGCCAACCCAATTTATTACTGGCTGGGTGTTATTGGCGCCGGAATGACTGCATTCTACATGTTTCGTTTATATGCTACAACATTCTTAGGTAAGTTTCGGGGAACAGAAGAACAAAAGCATCATCTGCATGAAAGCCCTGTTGCCATAACGTTTCCATTACTAATACTTGCATTATTAGCTGTAGTTGGTGGTTTCTTAAATGTGCCGGAAGTATTAGGGGGTGAGCAACAGTTGCAGCAGTTCTTGGCACCTGTTTTAAAATCGGAGAACCTTCAAAAAATGAATGCGTTAGGAAGCAGCAAAGAATTTATGTTGATGGGTGTTTCTGTTGCAGTTGCTTTGGCGGGTATTCTTATCGCGTTAGCAAAATATATTAAGAAGCCCGAATTAAACGAACCAAGAGGTTTTGGAAAGTTATTGGCTGACAAATGGTATATTGATGAAATTTACAATACACTTATAGTAAACCCATTGGCTGCACTTGGCAGTTTTTTTAAGAATATGGTTGAACGTTCAGGTATTGATGGTTTTGTAAATGGAGTAGGCACATTCATTCAATATTCATCAAGAAGATTGAGATTGGTGCAAAACGGAAGAGTTGGAACCTATATTTTAATGATGGTTTTTTCTATGCTTGTATTGTGGTGTGTGTTTTGGAATCAGAGCTATATAATTGATTTCTTTAAAAAATTATTTTAATAAGCATGATTGCTTTATTACTCATACTTTTTCCTGTAATTGGGGGTTTAATTACTTTATTTATAAAGAATGAAAACACAGTTAAAGGATTTTCGTTGTTTATTTCTTTTGCAACATTATTGCTTGCATTGATTGGCGTTTATTCAACTGAAACGAACCTGTTACATTTTGATGCGGCATGGATGCCGGATTTAAACAGCCGCATTACATTAGGTTTGGATGGATTGAGCAAAATTCTTTCATTGCTTACAGCAATATCACTACCCGTAATTATTATTGCAACATATAAAAACACTTATGTAAATGCAGGTAAGTTTTATGGATTAATGTTTTTATGCCAGGCTGGTATGCTTGGCGTGTTTTTATCGATGGATGTTTTGTTGTTCTATTTTTTCTGGGAGCTTGCATTGATACCTGCATATTTCTTATGCTCATTTTGGGGCGGCGAAAAACGCATACAGGTAACATTTAAATTTTTTATCTACACTTTTGTTGGTTCTTTATTAATGCTCGTTGCCATTTTGTTCGTCTATTTCAAAACGCCCGATCATTCATTTGCGATGCAATCTTTTTATCATGCAAAGCTTTCTGCATCGCAAAGCCAATGGATGTTTTGGTTATTTTTTATTGCACTTGCTATCAAAATGCCAATATTCCCTTTTCATACGTGGCAGCCTGATACGTATGAGCAAGCACCAACAGCAGTTACCATGTTATTAAGTGGTGTAATGGTAAAGATGGGTGTGTTTGCAGTGATACGCTGGTTAGTTCCAATCTTTCCAACAGCAGCACAAAATAACAGTTCAATTATTATAGGGCTTTCTGTTATCGGAATGTTATATGCGTCGTTGATTGCGATACGGCAGGATGATATGAAACGATTGATCGCTTATTCATCAATTGCACATATTGGTTTAATGTGTGCCGCATTGTTTGCAAATCAGCAGGTAGGGTTGCAGGGTGTGCTCATACAAATGTTCAATCATGGTATAAACATAATCGGGTTGTGGATTGTTGCAGATGCAATAGAAAAGCAATTGGGTACAAGAAAATTTAGCGAGCTTGGCGGGCTTGCACAAAAAGCGCCGGCACTTGCAATATTATTTGTAGTAATGTGCTTGGCAAATATTGCACTGCCATTAACTAATGCGTTTGTTGGAGAGTTTTTAATGTTCAATGGTTTATTCAGATATAGTCCAATCATTGCCGGTGTTGCAGGTATCAGTATTATATTGGCTGCTGTATATACGCTTAATATGATTCAAAAAATATTTTATGGTAATACAGGTGCATTAACGGAACCTGCTCGTGACAGCAGCCTTAATATTAATGCAGCATTGATAATATTGGTAATTGTTGTAATCGTTTTTGGAGTGTACCCGCAACTAATATTGGATCTTGCTCAACAAAGTGGAAGATTTATCACGCAAATAAATTTAAAGTAAGATGTGAGGAGCGAAAGATGGAACCTCACTTTTGCCTTTTCCGCATCTCACTAAAAAAACAATATGAACGCAATTATATTTTCGGCAGGCTGGGGAATATTAATGATGTTTTGCAGTTTTCTTTTAACTAACAAATCCTATTTCAGGCACATTGCTGTTATTGGTTTGTTGGTGTTGCTTGCAGTAAATATTATTGATGCAAACGGCGTTGTTATTTTTCATGTTGATGCCGGCAAAATGCTTAGCTATACCCGCTTTGGTTTATTCTTTAATTCAATTGCAATTGCATCAACTCTTATTTATGTTTTGCTTACAGGAAAAGATATTGAGCGGTTAGGAAACCATGTTGCAGAATATTTTGTGCTGGTATTTTTTGTGCTGAGCGGCGTTGCGATACTTACTGCATATAATAATTTGCTGATGTTGTTTTTGGGAATTGAAATTCTTTCTATTCCATTATATATTCTTACAGGCAGCGATAAACGTAATTTGAAAAGCAACGAAGCCGCGTTGAAGTATTTTTTAATGGGCTCTTTTTCTACCGGTTTAATGCTGATGGGGATTGCATTGATCTATGGAGGTACAGGAACTTTTTCCTTGGATGTTGTAAGAACGCAAACAGGATTATATAAAGGCGTTTCATTTTTAGAGATCATTGGCTTATTGTTTTTAATGGTTTCTATGTGCTTCAAGGTTTCCGCAGCGCCCTTTCATTTCTGGACGCCTGATGTGTATGATGGTGCGCCGGGCGTTTTTACTTCATTTATGGCAACTATCGTAAAAGTTGCAGGTTTCGCAGCATTTTTAAAATTGTGTTATGTGCGCATGACGGCAACTACAACAGCTATTGACTGGCATTTATTATTCTCCATCATCATCATTGCAACGTTATTGTTTGGAAATATTACTGCTGTTTTTCAGCAAAGCGTAAAACGTATGCTGGCCTACTCAAGTATTGCACAAGCCGGTTTTATGTTATTTGCATTATTTAGTTTAAATGATTATGCAAGCACCGGGTTGTTAATTTATGCAGCAGCATATTGTTTAGCAACAATAGGCATATTTGCAGTACTTGTAAAAATGAAAGATGTAACGTTCGATGGTTATAATGGTCTTGCTAAAACGCAGCCGGTGCTTGCTGCAACCAATACAATTTTCCTGCTTTCGCTGGCGGGTATTCCATTAACTGCCGGTTTTCTTGCAAAATATTATATGCTCGCTTCTGTGATTAAAACGGGTAATTATACCTGGCTTGTTGTAATTGCGGTTTTATTCGCTGCGGTTAGCGTGTATTATTACTTCCGGCTTATACAAGCTATGTATTTTAAAACGGGTGAGCCGCAAACTGAAGCCATTACAGGTAGTTTTAAAATAGGGTTGATTGCATTGGCTGCTATAATTATTATAGTTGGTATACTTCCTCAAACACTTTTATACTGGCTGTATTTTTAACCACGATTTACAGGACTTTACTGATTGGTTTGATTTGGTTTTCATTGCCACAGAAAGTTGCATTGTTGCAGTTTTTTGAAACGTCATGATGCAATGAAATGATTTGGCACAAGGGAGTGACACAACGAAGATGCCACAACGTACCAGGTGTTGGTAACATAAAAATACCTTTCAAAATAAAACTGTTTAAAAATTAATACAGTAACTTATCTTCAATCTTTTAATTTTTAGTTTTGAATTTTTAATGAATGACACTTAAAGATTCTTTCATTCTCGCTTATCGCACCGTACGCAGCAATAAATTGCGTACAGGAATTACCGTTGCTATTATTGCTTTCGGTATTATGGCACTGATAGGAATTATTACGGCCATACAATCTATGAATGAAGGCTTGCGCAATAGTTTTTCTACAATGGGAGCGAATGGTTTTACTATTGCATATAAAGAAAGATTTCGTTTTAATGATGGAAATGATAACCAGAAAGTAGATAAAACAAAGAAGGCAAAAAAATCAAATCTTGATAAACACATCCAGTTGTTAGAGGCTGAAGAATTTAAACAAAAATTTGATTATCCAGGTGTTATTGTAAGCATTTCATTAAGTGGGTTTGGCAATTATGAAGTGCACTACCAGGATAAAAAAACCAATCCGAATGTGCGGATGACCGGGGGCGACGAAAACTATCTTGCAGTAAATGGTTATACAATTGAAACAGGCCGAAATTTTACAATACTTGATGTGCAAACTGGTCGCAATGTTTGCATGATCGGAAGTGATCTGGGTACAAAGTTATTTGGGCAGTATAAAGATAAAGCGGTAGATAAGTTTATTAATGTTGGCGGAACGCCTTATCGTGTAATTGCAGTGTTGAAATCGAAGGGTTCAAGTGCAATGATGCGTGCAGATAATGTTATCATCACCACATATAATAATGTTAGAAAGACGGGCATTGGCGGCAATTCTTTTATTATTGGTGTTTTGGCAAGTGATGTATCGCAAATTAATGGTGCAGTTAATGAAGCAACAGCCGTTTTTAGGAATGTGCGCAAACTAATACCAACCGACGAAGACAACTTCGTGATTGAAAAAAGTGATAAGATAGCTGAAACATTTATCGGATTACTAAGCAGCATACAGGCTGCCGCAGGCGCCATTGGTTTTATTACGCTCATTGGTGCAGCCATTGGTTTAATGAATATTATGTTGGTTGCAGTAAATGAACGGACACGTGAAGTTGGCTTAATAAAAGCATTGGGCGGAAAAAGAAAAAATATTCGCCGGCAATTTTTATTTGAATCAATGATAATAAGCCTTATGGGCGCATTGTTTGGAATTATATTGGGCGTTATCATCGGTAACATATTTGCTCTTTTATTAAATACAGGTTTTACTGTGCCATGGGCATGGGTTATAGCAGGTATATTAATTTGCTCCGGTGTTGGATTATTAGCCGGCATTTGGCCTGCAATAAAAGCTTCAAGATTAAACCCCATCACTGCATTGAGATACGAATAAATACATTACACATTTATAAACATCGTTATTAACGCTTTGTAAACGTAATCAATTGGCATATCAGCCTCAATCCATTATTTTTGCACGGTTTGTAAAAAACGTTTGCTCAATACTACTTCAAACTTGAAAATTTATAATAATGGCAGATATTTTTGAAAGATTGGTAAAAAATTACGGGCCAATCGGCGAACACCGGGAAAAATCTCATGGGTATTATACATTTCCAAAATTAGAAGGCGAGATCGGCAACCGTATGCAGTTTCGCGGTAAAGATGTAATTGTTTGGAGCCTGAATAATTATTTGGGCCTGGCAAATCATCCTGCCATTCGCAAGGCAGATGCAGACGCCACTGCGCAATTTGGTTTGGCTTATCCAATGGGTGCACGCATGATGAGTGGCAATAGCAATTATCACGAACAGCTTGAAAAAGAATTGGCAGAGTTTGAACATAAAGAAGATGCTATTCTTTTAAATTACGGTTACCAGGGTATAATGAGCGCAATTGATACATTGTGCGGCAGGCACGATGTTGTGGTGTATGATGCAGAATCTCATGCATGTATTATTGATGGTTTGCGTTTGCATCCCGGTCACCGTTATGTATTTCGTCACAATGATATAGAAGATTGCGAGAAGCAATTACAGCGTGCAACAGCTTTAATCGAAAAACAAAAACAAGGCGGCATTTTAGTGATCACTGAGGGCGTGTTTGGTATGGCTGGTGACCAGGGCAAATTAAAAGAGATTTGCGATCTGAAAGATAAATACGAATTCAGGTTATTGGTAGATGATGCACATGGTTTTGGAACGCTTGGTGAAACAGGTGCCGGCGCAGGAGAGGAGCAAGGTTGCCAGGGTGAAATTGATCTGTATTTTTCAACGTTTGCAAAATCAATGGCATCTATTGGTGCATTCATTGCAGGACCAAGAACTATCGTTGATTTTATTCGATATAATATTCGTTCGCAAATCTTCGCCAAGAGCTTACCAATGCCTTATGTGGTTGGTAATTTAAAAAGATTGCACATGTTGCGCTCAATGCCTGAGTTAAAAGAAAGACTTTGGAAGAATGCGTTGCAATTACAAAACGGTTTAAAAGAAAGAGGTTTTGATATTGGTAAAACCAATTCTGTTGTTACGCCCGTTTATATGAAAGGCGGCGTGCCTGAAGCAACGGCAATGGTTACTGATCTTCGTGAAAACTACGGCATATTTTGTTCGATAGTGGTATATCCTGTAATTCCAAAAGGTCATATCATTTATCGCTTAATTCCAACAGCAGCACATACAAGTGAAGACATTGAAACAACATTAAATGCTTTCAGCGAAACAAAAGAAAAGCTGGAT
>JAFBAF010000029.1 GCA_019247895.1 Parafilimonas sp.
CGATACACGTTTAAAAGTAAATCCTGAAACCGGCAAAGTGTTAGGAGAAGAACAAACAAAATAAAATAATCAGATTAACAGCTGCCATGAAATACTTTAGTACAAGGGAGTGACACAACCGTGATGCCACGAAGTACCGATCGATGACTACATAATAATTCAAAACTTAAAAGTCAAAAACAAAAAGTATCTAAGCATTTTGGGTTTTGAATTTTTTACTTTTCACTTTTTAATTTTTCTTCTAAATCCAAACCAAACTCTTTTGCAGTTTCTTTCGCAATTTCGTAACCTGCATCTGCATGACGAATCACACCAATGCCCGGATCATTTCTCAACACACGAGCTAAACGTTGAGCAGCTTCATCGGTTCCATCAGCAACGATCACCATGCCCGCATGAATGCTGTAACCCATTCCAACGCCGCCACCATGATGCAGGCTAACCCAACTTGCACCACCGGCTGTGTTGAGTAACGCATTTAATAAAGGCCAGTCCGCAACAGCATCGCTGCCATCAAGCATAGCTTCTGTTTCGCGGTTGGGACTTGCAACAGAACCCGTGTCTAAATGGTCGCGGCCAATAACAATTGGCGCTTTAACCTTTCCGGTTTTCACCAACTCATTAAATGCAAGACCAGCCTTTTCTCTTTCGCCTTGTCCGAGCCAGCAAATGCGTGCAGGCAAACCTTGAAATGCAATTTTTTCTTTTGCTAATTTCAACCAGCGTTGTAACGATTTATTTTCAGGAAACATGTTTGCAATTACTTCATCAGTTGCAGCAATATCGTTTGGATCGCCACTTAATGCAGCCCATCTGAACGGGCCTTTGCCTTCGCAAAACAACGGACGAATATATGCGGGCACAAAACCAGGAAACAAGCTGTTCACATTGCCAGTCTCTGAAATTTTATGTTCTTTATAATGCTTTATCTCATACTCCAATGCACGTGCTCTTATATTATTTCCATAGTCAAAAGTAATGGCACCTTTATTTTTTAATTCAACCATGCACTGCACATGCATGTACATACTTCTGTATGCAAACTCAATATATTGTTCAGGATTTGTTTCGCGTAAAACTTTTGCTTGCTGATGCGACATTTCATGCGGCCAATAACCAATCAACGGATCATGTGCAGATGTTTGATCGGTTAATGTATCAGGCGTAATATTTCTTTCGATCAATCTTTGCAATAAATCAACAGCATTGCATAACATACCGATGCTTTTTGCAACACCATGTTTTTTATACTTCAATGCTGCATCAATCGCTTCATCAATATCAATATACTTTTCATCAAGATATTTTGTTTGCAAACGTTTATCAATGCGCCACTCTTCTACTTCTGCAATTAATGCAACGCCTTCATTCATCGTGATCGCCAAAGGCTGAGCGCCGCCCATTCCACCAAGACCGGCAGTAACATTCAATGTATGTTTTAATGAGCCGCCAAAATGTTTATCTGCAGCAGCCGCATAAGTTTCATATGTGCCTTGTACAATGCCTTGTGAGCCGATATAGATCCAACTACCCGCCGTCATTTGTCCATACATCATCAAACCTTTTTTCTCCAGCTCATCAAAATGTTTCCAGTTCGCCCAGTTCGGAACCAATTGGGAATTTGATATCAACACACGTGGTGCATTTTCATGCGTTTTTAAAATGCCAACAGGTTTGCCGCTTTGTATCAACAAGCTCTCATCATTCTCTAAAATTTTTAAGCCTTTAATAATTTTATCCAACGCATCAAAATTTCTTGCTGCTTTACCACGACCTCCATACACAATCAAATCATCAGGTCTTTCGGCAACATCAGGATTTAAATTGTTCAACAACATGCGCAATGCCGCTTCCTGTATCCAACCTTTACAATTCAATTGTGAGCCTGTTGGTGTTTTGTATTTAACAGCGTCGTATTTAGTTTTTGTTTCTGTTGTCATTGCATGAATATTTTTATGTTATCGGCTTTTGTATTTTATGGCATCACGGTTGTGTGACTCACTTGTGCAATTGATTCGCTATTCAACATCAGGCTGCACTTGAATAAGTTTTAATAAATTTCCTTTTTCAAAAAATGCCACGAACTCCCACCAAACATCATCTATACCTTTATAAAATCTTATCTCACCTGTGTATGGCAAAAATTTATTCTCACCATTTTTGAGCCAGTTATCAGTTGTATTATCAACATATAATTTTCCGTCTTCTTCAATAGTGAGTGTATTCAAAAATTTATTATGGCTTTTTGTTTGCCATTCATCTGTATGTTCTTTAACTGCAGAAGGAAGAAATTGCTTTGAAACTTTTACATAATCATACATACCCATAGGAAATAATTTACTAATATTTTATTTCTCTAACTAATAAAGAATATTGTGATTTAGATTTTAAAACATCAATCAATCCTGCATAAATGCTTTTATCTTCTTCTTTTACTAATTTCTTAATCCAATTATTATGTTGATCATATTCATACTTCATGGTTGCAATACTTGTTGTATCGTTTTTAGAATCTAACTCGTAATACTTCACAGGATCACCAAATTGATTATTATAAAAAAATTCTTTTGTTGTTACAGTATCACTGTCATAAGAAACAATACTATCTAAATATTTTTCTTTCGAATAAAAATATCTAATCATCTTATGAATACCATCATTAGTCATTAACTCATTTTTTTGAATCATACCCTTATCATAATTATAAATCTGCGTTGCTAAAATATCGGTAAATTTATTTGTATCTGGTATAAATTCCTGCTTCCTTGTTTTACCATCATTCAAGAAAGAAATTATAGAATAACGAGGCTTATCCAAACCCGTTTTAATTTCTAAAAAATTGTCAGTCTTTTTTTTTATAATTGTTTTCGAAGTATCGTCTTTTTTATCTGAAGTACTACTGGAATAAGTTATACTTTGAAGACCATCATCATTAAAATCATACTTTGTAATAATCCAAAAACTATCTGATAAAGTAGAAAATTCATGAAAGATGATATTACCATTATTATCAAATTTCCATGTATCATAATTATTTAACTGTCCACTTACATTCAAAGTAGAATCATTCTTACTAATATACAATGTCTCTTTTACTTGTTTAGGATTATCCTTCAAATAAGAGTTTTCAAATTCTTCGGGCAACGACCACTTTTCGTAAGTATTATATTTCAGACTATTATCATTCATACATGATAAAAACATCAAAAAAATTGGATAAATAAGTTTATTCATCTTAATCCATTAATCTTTCCAAATCCACGTTCTCACAAATTCAACCGCTTTCATCATATCATCATGCAACACCCTGTCTTCTTCATTAAAAGAAACAACATCTCTAAATGCTGTATGAAATTTTTCTAATGATGCAGAACTTTTCACTGGTCTTCTGAAATCCAGTGCCTGTGCGGCACTCAGCAATTCAATCGCTAAAACACGTTCAACATTATTGATAACACGCAAACATTTTGTTGCAGCATTCGCACCCATGCTTACATGATCTTCCTGGTTGTTGCTTGATGAAATTGAATCAACGCTTGCCGGTGTACACAATTGCTTATTCTCGCTTACAATTCCTGCAGCAGTGTACTGCGGAATCATAAAACCGGAATTTAATCCGGGATCTTTTACCAAAAACAAAGGAAGGTTTCTTTGTCCGCTAATAAGTTGATAAATTCTACGTTCACTAATGTTCGCTAATTCGCTCATTGCAATGCTTAAAAAATCCAATCTTAAAGCCAAAGGCTGACCATGAAAATTTCCTCCGCTAACAATCAAATCATCGTCAGGAAAAACATTTGGATTATCTGTTACGGAATTTATTTCAGTTAAGAAAACATCGAGCACATTATCAAACACATCTTTTGTTGCACCATGTACTTGCGGCACACAACGAAAGGAATATGGATCTTGTACCTGTTCTTTTTTATGATTTGAAATTTCACTGTCGCTTAAATAATCACGAATAATTTTTGCAGTTGCAATTTGTCCTTTATGCGGACGAATAGTTTGAATACATTCAGTTAATGGTTCCGTTATACAATCAAATGCATCGAATGACAAAGCGCAAATCAGATCAGACATTTTTATTAACTGCTCCGCTTTCTTTAAACAATACAAACCATAAGCGCTCATAAACTGCGTGCCATTAATCAGCGCTAAACCTTCTTTGCTTTGTAAGTGAATTGCTTCCCAGTTCAATTCTTTCCAAACATCTTGTACTTTTCTTTTTTCATTTTTATAGTTCACTTCACCCAAACCAATCAATGGTAAACTCATGTGACTTAAAGGCGCCAAATCGCCAGAAGCACCAAGCGAACCTTGCGTATAAATTACCGGCAGCACATCATTATTAAACATATCCATCAAACGCTTCACAGTATCAATCTGCACACCGCTGTAACCATAACTCAGCGATTTTACTTTCAGCATCAACATCAATTTTACAATTTTTGTTGGCACTTCATCACCCATTCCGCAAGCATGAGACATTAATAAATTGCTTTGCAATTTTTCTATCTGATCACTATTGATCCTTACATTTTGTAAAAAACCAAAACCAGTATTGATGCCATAATACAAAGCATCTTTATCAGTCATTTTCTTGTTGAGATATTCGCGGCATTTGTTTATGCGATCATGTGCATCAGCTGTTATTGAGATCTTATGATCGAAGTCCAAGAGATTTTTTACCTGTTCAAAATCAAGCCAGCTTTTATCAAGAGGAAGATAGTTGTTACTCATAGCAATCAATCGTTATAAATGCGCATCAATTCTTTCAAATAAATTTTTGTCGTGCAAACCCGTTTCAATAGTGGTTAGTGCTTTTAATATTTTTTTACTATTCACAGATTCTTCCACTAATTCACTCATTGCTTTTTCAAGTGCATTCCACACAGGCAAAATTTTTTGCAATAACTTTTCTCCTTTCACGGTAAAAGTTATCGCTTTATGCCGAGCATCTTTTTTTGAAATAACAGATTTAATAAATCCTTTTTGTTGAAGACTGCTTATTAACTGGCTTATGGCAGAGTGAGAAACTTTCAGATCATTTGAAATTTCTTTGATTGAAATTTCTTTCTTTTGAGAGAGAATATAAAAAACAGGAAACCACGAAGCGTCGAAGTCAATTTCATGATCTTTATAAATGCGGTTTACATCATTAATAAATGTATCGCCCAATCGTTTTAAACGGCTTCCAAAAACCAGGAAGCCCAAATCCTGGTAAAAGTTCATTCAACAAATATATAAGCACTTATATAATATTCAAATTTTTTAAAACCTGAATTGTATAAGTGCTTATATAAAAATCAAAGCTATTGGCAGCTTGTATATTTAATACTTGGATCTATGGCAATCTTGCATGAAGCTCCGTTACTGCAGACAGTGTTATTTTTTGTATAAGTAGGGTAAGTTCTATACACTCGTATATTCACATCGGTATTTGTTCCAAGTGTATTATCTTGTATGGTAAAAGTTGTACTATCCGCAGGGTTAGTATTGCGTGTATCAACCATAATACTTGCCATCCCGGGCACAGTGTGGCCGGAAAGCATTCCGCTATTTTTTACAATGTTATTTTTTATAGTAAGCGGACCGGCGCCAAGTGAAGAAATACCCATTGTATAAGTGTTTGTAATGGTGTTATCATGCAAATTCGCCTGTGTATATCCACCCAGGCTTATGCCTGAACCCTGGCCGTTGGAAACATATTCGTATCCGCAGTTGCTTATCGTATTATTGTAAATTTCATTGTTACCTTGCGATGCACATGAAAGCTGAATGCCGCTCCTGTATGTACTGTCAATAATCATATTATACACCTTAATATTTCCAAGGCGAAGCGGTTTAGGAAATATTGTAAGACCGCTGCAAATAAGTGCTCTCAACCCGTTTGGATCTGTGCTGCCAAGATATAAACCTTCCTGGTTTGTTTTTTTTATTCTGCCATCATGAATACTTATATTATTGATAACCCAATTGGGAAATTGCAAGCTGTCAATACATGAAGCTTCCTGCTTCACCCAATAACCATAAGTTTTATTATAAATGTCAACATTAGAAATGTCGATATGTGAAGATCGGCCGGTAACCGTAATGCCAACACCATCATTCACTGTTTGTGAAATCCGAAATCCATATTTATCGCTTGAACCTGTGCCAAGCAATTTTAAAAAACGGCAATTTGTAAATGAGAAGCCACTGCTTAAGGTTACCTGTCCTCCCTGGTTTATTACAATAACGTAATTATTAGGCGTACCATAGAAGTCTTCTAAGGTGCAGTAACTCCATGTTCCGGAGAGCACTAATGTATCGCCGGGACTATAAGAAAAATTATTACCATTAATATAAAGCCCGTTGTCTCCACCTTGTTTTAAAATAATTCTTTTATG
>JAFBAF010000172.1 GCA_019247895.1 Parafilimonas sp.
GCGGCCTGGAAAAGAAAAATAAAATTATTTCACCGGAAGAAAAAGAAATTATTGCTTACCATGAAGCAGGCCATGCAATTTGTGGTTGGTTTTTAGAACATGCATATCCTTTATTAAAAGTAACAATCGTTCCCCGCGGAACTGCGGCTTTAGGTTATGCTCAATACACACCAAAAGAACAATATTTGTATAATACTGATCAATTGATGGATCAGCTTTGTATGACCTTAGGCGGAAGGGCTTCTGAAGAAATTTTCTTTGGAAAAATTTCAACCGGCGCATCAAACGATTTGCAGCAGATAACAAAAACTGCTTATGCAATGATCACTGTATATGGAATGAACGATAAAGTAGGTAATATCAGTTTTTATGATCCTTCACAGGATAATTCTTTTACTAAACCTTATAGCGAAAAAACAGGTGAAATAATTGATGAAGAGGTAAGAAAACTGATCGAAAAAGCATACGAAAAAACAAAAGCTTTACTTACCGAAAAAAAGCAGCAGGTAGAAACACTTGCAAAGGAACTTTTAGTAAAAGAAGTTTTGTTCCAAAGTGATGTCGAAACGTTAATCGGCAAAAGACCGTTTGACGATAGAAAGCATGAAGAAGATATGGATGAAGAATTGGGTGATCATCAACCGGGGGCAATAAGTGCAGGCGTTCCGCCTTATGACAGCAGCATGACTGCACCTACTCCAAAGCAACCTGCATCATAAATGCAAACATCATCGGCTAAAAAAAATATTTTAAAAAGAATAAAGCAGGCACTGGAAAAACCGGTGCCTTTGCCGTTTGATAAAGCTCGCCCTGAACAAACATTTTATATAAATGGCGGAACTGAGCTTGAAATTCAGTTTGCAGAAAAATTTTCAGCAGTACAAGGAAAATTTTCTTTTTGTGCGAACGAAATTGAATTGTATGAACAATTACAAACTTTGCTTACTACAAGACAATGGAATAAAATCTTTATAAACGAACCTGTGGTTACTGATGTACTGAAAAAAATTAGCTTGAAAATAAATACAGAAACAAGCTTATCAGACTGTGATGTTTCTATTACTTCATGCGAATATTTGATTGCAAGAACAGGCACAATTGTTTTAAGCAGCATCAAGAATGGCAGAACACCGAGTGTTTATGCGCCAACTCACATTTGTATTGCTTATACAGATCAGTTGGTTTTTGATTTGAAAGATGCCATTGAATTATTAAAGAACAAATACACCACTTCATTTCCTTCTTTAATAACATTTGCCTCAGGCCCGAGCCGCACGGCTGACATAGAAAAAACACTTGTTACTGGTGTTCACGGCCCAAAAGAAGTTTTTTGTTTTCTTATACAGCGTTTTAAATTTTAAGATTTATATTTTGAGGCAAAAATTTTACTAAAAATCAGTTAGTTGTAAAGATGCTTTAAAAATTATCTTGTTTATTACAAATGTTTTCTTCATCTTCGCGCTCCAAAAAAATTAGACCCTGGGATGGCGGGGTTAATTAAAACAAAATAAATGAGCAAATTACATTTCACTACAAAACATGCGAACGAGGCTACCGTACAGCGTAACTGGTACGTTGTCGACGGCACCAATCAAACCGTAGGCCGCATGTGTTCTAAAATTGCTGCTGTATTGCGCGGTAAGAACAAAGCCTATTATACTCCTCATGTAGATTGCGGAGATTACATTATTGTTACAAATGCCAGCAAAGTAAAATTCACTGGTGATAAACTTGAGCAAAAAGTTTATCAGAATTTCAGCGGTTATCCTGGTGGTTTAAGAGAAGAAACTGCAAAAGATCTTTTGAAGCGCAGACCTGAAGCCGTTATTGAACGCGCTGTAAAGGGCATGTTGCCAAAGAATCGTTTAGGCAGAAAGATGTTTAAAAAATTATTTGTGTACACCGGTGCAGAACATCCGCACACTGCACAACAACCTAAAGAATTTAAATTTTAAATAGCTGGTAGCTGTTAGCTAATGGCTAATAGCTGAAGGCTAAAAGCCATATATAAAATGGAAAAACAAAAAAATGCTGTAGGCCGTCGTAAAGAAGCTGTAACTCGTGTTTTTATTTCAAAAGGCAGTGGTAACATTACAGTGAACGATAAAAACTACAAAGAATATTTTGCGCTTGAATATTTGCAAAACCAGGTTGAAGCGCCTTTAAAAACTGTCGAATCACTGGATAAGTTTGACGTTGTTATCAACGCAAGTGGTGGTGGAGTTAAAGGCCAGGCCGAAGCTGCAAAACTGGGTATCGCCCGTGTTTTGATCGAGCTTAATCCAGAATATCGTCCGGCTTTAAAAGCAGCAGGATATTTAAAACGTGATCCCCGCGGCGTTGAACGTAAAAAGTTTGGTCATAAAAAAGCAAGACGCAGCTTCCAGTTCAGTAAGCGTTAACAGTTAATGGTTAACCTTGATTGTTACCCATTATAAACCTACAAATAACTAATAACTTTTAACTTATAACTATAATTCATGGAACAAAACACTTCATTGCAACAGCAATTACTCGAAGCAGGTGTACATTTTGGTCATTTGCGTAAGAAGTGGAATCCTAAAATGTTGCCTTATATTTTTGCTGAAAAGAAAGGCATTCATATCATAGATCTTAATAAAACTGTTGATGCTTTACAAGAAGCATCTGCGGCTTTAAAGCAAGTTGCAAAAAGCGGTAAAAAAATAATGTTTGTTGCCACTAAAAAGCAGGCAAAAGAAATCGTAAACGAATGTGCTCGTCGTGTAAACATGCCTTATGCAACCGAACGTTGGTTAGGCGGTATGCTTACCAATTTCAATACAGTGCGTAAAAGCGTTAAAAAAATGCAGAGCATTGATAAAATGTTGAATGATGGCAGCGCAGAAAGCCTTACCAAAAAAGAGCGTCTTACTTTAAGCCGTGATAAAGAAAAAATGGAAAAAGTATTGGGTGGTATTGCACAGCTTGGCCGCTTGCCCGCAGCGTTGTTTATTGTTGATATTGGTCATGAACATATTGCCTTAGCTGAAGCAAAACGTCTTGGCATTACTACATTCGGAATGGTTGATACTAATTCTGACCCAAACAAAGTTGATTTCCCGATTCCTGCGAATGATGACGCAACTAAATCAATTGCAATCATCACCAATTATATTACTTCTGTAATTGCAGAAGGATTGGCAGAACGCCAGGCCGCTAAAGAAGAAGAAACTTCAACCGAAGAAGCAGATAATGAAGCAGAAAAAAGAGCTGCTCGTTTACAGGCAGAAGCGGAATCTGAAGGTGGTCGCAGACGTGGCGAAGGCGGTGGTGAGAACAGATCAAGAGGTGGTGGCGGCGCAACTAAACGTCGTGTACCAAGCCGCAGACCGGCTCCGGGTGGTGGCGGTGGACCAAGATAGTAGCCCAACCCTAAAAGGGAGTTAATCGCTAATTGCATTAACAATTTAATTAAATAAGAATTGAAATTGGTTGCATCGATAATGCAACTTACAAATACCTCCGTTTAGGGAGGAAAGGAGAACAAATGAGTACAGTAGCTATATCAGCAGCAGAAATAAATAAACTGCGCCAGGCAACCGGTGCAGGTATGATGGATTGCCGTAAAGCATTAACTGAAACAAACGGCGATTTTGAAGCAGCTATTGACTGGTTGCGCAAGCAAGGCCAGAAAGTAGCGGCAAAACGCAGCGACCGTGAAGCAAAAGAAGGTGTTGTGATTGCGAAAACAACTGGCGATCATAAAACAGGTATTATTGTTTGTGTAAGCTGTGAAACTGATTTCGTTTCAAAGAATGCAGACTTTGTTGCTTTTGCGCAAAGCATTGCAGATGCAGCCATCAATAATAACGTAAAATCATTAGAAGAACTAAATGCAGCCAAAGTTGGTGACTCAACAGTTGCAGATTTAGTAAATGATAAACTGGCTTCAATAGGTGAGAAGATAGGCGTTACAAAATTTGAACGTGTGGATGCACCTTATGTTGCTTCCTATATTCATGGTGCAAACCGAATGGGCGTTTTAGTTGGATTAAATAAAGAAGTTGCAGAAGCAGGTAAGGATATTGCTATGCAAATTGCTGCAATGAATCCTGTGGCAATAGATGCAGAATCAGTGCCGGCAGAAACAATAGAACGCGAAAGAAATATCGCTATCGAGCAAATGAAGCAAGACCCAAAAATGGCTGGCAAAACAGATGATATGCTCGGCAAAATTGCCCAGGGAAAATTGAACGCTTTCTTTAAAGAACAAACCTTGTTGGCGCAAACTTTTGTGAAAGGCGAAGGCAATGAGTCTGTTGCCGATTATCTTAAAAAAACTGACAAAGATCTTAAAGTTGTTGAATTTAAGAGAGTAGCTTTAGGATAAAATATTTCACTACTTGAATAAAAGGGGATGAGCAATCGTTCCCTTTTTTATTTGTATTAAAGCGAAAATTAAACATTCATCATTCAGTAAACAATGTTCAATATTCAAATAAATTGCTTATTGATATACAAATGTTGATATTCCTATTTTCAAACAAAAACTATGTTATGCAAACTCCTGATGAATTATACGGTGATCTCTTTAAAGATGTTCAATTAGGAAGGATATTTCCTGATAACAAAACTTTTGTCGACTGTGTTCCGAAGCGCAAGCCTCCAGAAATTGTTGAAGATTATTATAAACTAAAAAATCAAAATCCGGTAAATGAAAGCATAAAAAAATTTGTTGAAGAAAATTTTACGATGCCGTCAACAAAAACAGCCGGTTATCATACAGATATAAGAGATAATGTGATTGAACATATTGAAGTATTATGGAAAGTGCTCCAGCGCAATGCTGATGAACATATAGAAGGCAATTCATTGATCCCTTTACCTAATTCTTACATTGTTCCTGGCGGAAGATTTCGAGAAGTTTTTTATTGGGATTCTTATTTTACTATGCTTGGTTTAGCGGAAAGCAATGAATGGGAATTGATTGAAAACATGATTGAAAACTTTGTTTATCTCATAAATAAAGTTGGCTTTATTCCAAATGGTAATCGTACTTATTTTTTAAGCCGTTCACAACCGCCATATTTTTCCTCCATGATAGAACTATTTGCGTCACATAACGGTGATGAAGTGTATAAAAAATATCTTCCTGCTTTGCAAAAAGAATATGACTACTGGATGGATAAAACGCAATCTACCAAACATGTTGTGCAATTAGATGACGGTATAATTCTCAATCGCTATTATGATCAAACAGATAAACCAAGGCCCGAAGCTTACTGGCAGGATTCAGAGCTAAGCGAAAAGAGTGATGATAAAGAATTGTTGTATCGTGATCTGCGTGCTGCCTGTGAAAGTGGGTGGGATTTTAGCGGCCGCTGGTTTAAAGATGGAAAAACTTTTGAAACTATTCAAACAACCAATCTTATTCCTATTGATTTAAATTGTTTGTTATATCATCTCGAAGCGACTTTAAATAAAGCATACCAGCAAAATCATGATTCAGCAAATGCTTATGCTTTTAAAACAAAAGCTGAACAACGCAAAGCTGCCATTAATAAATATTTTTATGATGATAAAGATGGTTGGTATTATGATTATAATATCAGCGAAAAAAAATTAAACAACCAAAAAACAATTGCAGGCATAACGCCTTTCTTTTTTAATATTCCACCCAAAAACTATATTAATAAAGCTGTAGCATTATTGAAAGAAGAATTTTTAAAAGATGGCGGCGTTGTAACTACACTCATCAATACAGAACAGCAGTGGGATTGGCCTAACGGTTGGGCGCCGCTGCAATGGCTTGCAATAAAAGGCCTGGACAATTATGGAGAGAAAGAATTAGCTGCGGAACTGGCGCATCGCTGGGCAACATTAAATATAAGAGTGTATAGAAATACCGGTAAGCTGATGGAGAAATATAATGTTATTGATACGGACTTAACTGCAGGTGGCGGCGAATACCCGTCGCAGGATGGTTTTGGATGGACGAATGGCGTATTGTTGAAAATTTTAAAAACTTATGGAGTGAAATAAACTATCTTCAATAAGCACGTAATTACAATTTAGCCGTATGAAAAAATTTTACCTGCTTCTTTGCTCTACTATACTTTTTTGTTTGAACGTGTTTTCACAAAAAATGCCTATACAATTAAATTGGTTAAATAGTGCGCCTTCATATTTAAATGGTGGTTCCTTCTCTGCGCAAGGCGTAACCAATTTATCAGATGGTTCTGTTGTGGTGGTTGGATATTTTCAGCATACAGTAGATTTTGATCCAGGTCCGGATACTTTCAATTTAACAACAACTGCTTACTACGGTATTTTTGTAGCTAAATATACCAACCAGGGAAAGCTTGCATTTGCTTACGGTTTTAGTGAAAGTAATCCTCTTTTTTTTGACGAAAATTTTGAATCCGCAAATGCCGTTACTGCGGATGCTGATGATAATATTTATGTTACGGGATCGTTCAGAGGAACGGTAGATTTTGATCCTGATTCAGATAAAGCTGTATTATCAACAGGAGGCGTTTCAGGCAATAACTTTATTGCTTGTTATACTAAAAATGGAAAATTAAAATTTGCAAAAGATATTACTAAAGGCACAGGCGAGTTCGTAGAATCTTATTCGATTGCACTGGATAAACAAAAAAATATTTATGTCACCGGCGTATTTCAAGGTTCTTCAGTTGACTTTGATCCCGGACCTGACAGCACAAAATTTTCTGCAGTAGAAGATGATATATTCTTTGCGAAATACGATTCTGCCGGCAACTACATATTCGCAAAAACTTTAGGTGGCGATAAAAACGATGAGGTTGGTAAAATTGCTGTGGATAGCAAAAAAAACATTCTTATTTGCGGAGGCTTTGCATCTGGTAGTGTTGATTTTGATCCGGGCATTGCTAAACATATTTTAAAGAGAAATGGAAGCAAAGAAGAAATGTTTTTTGCCAAATATGATTCAATGGGCAATTACGTTTTCGCAAAAAATGTAGGTAATTATCAAACCAATTTTGCCAATAGTATTGCAGTTGACAAAAATGATGGTTTTGTATTAACCGGTTATTTCTACGGAACGAATGTGGATTTTGATATTAATAATCCCGGCACACATCTTTTAACTTCAAATGGTACGAACGATATATTTGTCGCCAGGTATAATTCCAGTGGCAGTTGTGTTTTTGCTTTTAACATAGGTAATGCAGGTGGCGGTGATAACGGACTGGATATTGCTTTTGATAGTAACCAAAATATTATATGTACAGGCGCTTATGGTGGCAGCAATGTTGACTTTGATCCAAGTGATAAAGTATATAAAATAAAAAGTGCCAAATCAAATAATTATTACATAGCTGAATATAATTACAACGGAAACTTTTTATCTGCCGTAGGTTTAAATGGGGGTGTTTATGCAGACGATTTCCAGGTTATTTGTTTGCATGTAACAATAGCCAATAAAATTTTAGTTGGCGGTTTTTACAAAGATAGTTTTGATGCTGATGCCGGGCCCGATAGTACAATTTTAACTGCTCCAGCTGCAACAATGTTTGTAGCAAAATATGATAACGAAGAAAATTTCCTTGGTGTAATACATGGAGATAATTATTACGATTATACATTTCCATATATCAATGTATCATCTTCAGCAATTGATAAGAAAGGCAACATTTATGTGTGCGGTCATTTTGAAGGTTCTTTCGATTTTGACCCTGGGAAAAACAAACACATACTTGCTTCCACTGAAAATATATATGGCAGTGAAAGCCAAAATAGTTTTTTTGCCAAGTATGATAAAAATGGAAATTTAATTTTTGCCAAAGGCATTACAGGCGGAGATAATTTTGCAAATGATATTGCTGTTGATAATAAAGAAAATATTTATTTAACTGGATTATGTGATGGCTTTACAGATTTTGATCCGGACAGCAACGTTTATTTTTTAAATAAAAGTGATACTGCACAACCTTATAAATACTATAATTATTTTATTGCTAAATATGATGTTAACGGAAATCTTGTTTATGCAAAAGGTGATGGAAATGGTTTGAGTATTTTTTTTAAAGTTTCATCTATAGCACTTGATACTAAAAGCAATATTTGCATAGCGGGTGTATTAGACAAATCAATAGACTTTGATCCCGGACCAAATAAGCATATTCTTAATGGAGGTGATGGCCTTGGCAACATGTTTATTGCAAAATATGATTCAGCAGGTAATTATGCATTTGCTTATTGTATAAAATCTTCCAACTCGCGTGGAGGTATTAACGATTTAAAATTCGATAATAAAAATAATATAATTGTTACAGGAACTTTTAGCGGTACCAATGTTGATTTCAATCCCGGCCCAAACAATTTTTTATTAAGCTCAGGCAATATTTATGATGAAGGTTTTATATCGAAATATAAAAATGACGGATCATTTATTAATGCTATTGATATAGATGGACAAGATTATTCATACAGTAATTTCAGTCATTTAACTACAGACAGTTTAAACAATATTTATATTGCCGGAAGCAGTACTAAAGCTGCAGATTTTGATCCTGGTCCTGACTCAGCTCATTTAACTCAAGCTCATGAAACGTTTTTTGCTTCGTACAATAATAAACTTCAATTCAGATTTTTAAAAGGTTTGGAAGGTTTAGAAAACTACAACTCTTATACCGAACAAAACAGTTTAAACAGCATTGTATTAGACAAGAATAATAATATTTATGTTGCGGGACAATTTACCTCAGCATACATTGATTGTGATGCAGGACCTGATACAGCATTACTTAGAAATAAAAATTTGTATGGCAACGTTTTATTTTTAGCCAAATATGATACTGTTGGCAATTATATATACAGTTTTGAATTTACCGGCGATAGTGCGCAAGGCAACAATTCAAGTGCAGCAATCATGGTAGACACTGATGGCAAAATAGATTACACGGGTACCTTTAAAGTAAAAATAAATTTTGGGTTAGGTACAAAAAAGCAATACGCCATTCCAACTACCAATCACGGTGATATTTTTATTGCGCAATACAAACCTGCACTTGCACAATCAGCAATTGCAACGGCACAAAATGCATCCAGAGAAATTAATGATAATACAGTAAAAATTTATCCTAATCCAATTACAGATAAAATAAATATTCAGTTAAACAATATTGAACAAAATAACTCAACCGCAATAATTAGTTTATATGATGTAAATGGAAAATGTTTGAAAACAAACGAAGCAGCAATCATAAATCATAATTTAAATTCTTCCATAATACTTCCTCAAAATTTAATAAGCGGCAACTATTTTATTGAAATCAAAATTGGAGAGAAACGTTATTTCAGTGATGCTTTAGTTAAATAGTTGCAATTATTAATGCGCGTTATTTATCTATGAATTCGAAAACTATTTTTGCAATCCTTATTAAATGATTTCTCCGCAAACGATAGAACAAATTACAAACCGCATTGATATCATTGATGTTGTGGGTGAATTTGTAAAATTAAAAAAACGTGGCGCAAATTATTTAGGTCTTTGCCCTTTTCATAATGAGAAAACACCTTCATTTACTGTTTCTCCGTCAAAAGAAATTTACAAATGTTTCGGTTGCGGAAAAAGCGGTAACACGATAACTTTCTTAATGGAGCATGAGAAATATTCTTATGCAGAAGCATTGAAATGGTTAGCGCAGCGATATAATATCGAAATACAGGAAACAGAAGTTAGCGATGAAACACGCATAGTTCAACAAGCGGCAGAAAGCTTGCATGCATTAAACAACTTTGCGCAAAAATTTTTAACTGAACAATTATTAAAAACTGAAGAAGGCCAAAGCAATGCTTTAACATATTTGGAAGAACGTGATTATGTTATAAACACGATTGAAAAATTTCAACTCGGTTATAATCCGCAAATAAAAAATGCTTTTGCAACTGCTGCAGTTAAGCAGCAGTTCAGTAAAGAAATTTTATTAAAGAGCGGTTTGGTTATTGAAAGAAGTGATGAGTTGATTGATAATTATCGCGGTCGCATCATTTTTCCTATTCATAATAATACAGGTAAAATAATCGGCTTTGGTGCACGTGTTATTGGCAAAGCAGATAAAGCACCGAAGTACATCAACACGCCGGAAAATGAAGTATATGTAAAAAGCAAAATTTTATACGGCGCTTATTTTGCACGTCATGCAATTGATAAAAGCAATGAATGTTTGTTGGTGGAAGGTTATACTGATGTTATCAGTTTGCACCAGGCCGGTATTGAAAATGTTGTTGCAAGCGGCGGAACTTCACTAACTGCAGACCAGCTTCGCATCATAAAAAAATATACAAACAATCTTACCATAATTTATGATGGCGATGCTGCTGGCATAAAAGCTGCCATGCGTGGTTTGGATATGGCGCTGGAAGAAGGACTAAATGTAAAATTGGTTTTAATTCCGGATAATGAAGACCCTGATAGTTATGTAAAAAAAGTTGGCACCACCGCATTCAAAAAATTTATTGAAGAGCATAAGAAGGATTTTATTCTTTTCCAGCTTGATGTTTTACTGAAAGAAGCAGGAAATGATATTTCAAAAAAGAACGATGCGGTAAATCAAATTGCAGAAAGCCTAAGTCGTATTAATAAAGCAGAAGATTTTACACGCAGGCAATCATATATTCATGAATGTGCAGCGGTATTAAAAATTGATGAAAATGGGCTGATCAATCTTGTAAATAAATACATAAACGAAAGGCTAAATAAGCAGGAAAAGACAAACATCGACAAAGTTGAAAGCCGGATTGAAGCTGAAGAGATAAAAGAAAATTTATTGCTTCAGCCTGATGATCTGCAGGAGAAAAATATTTTACGTGTATTACTTGAGTATGGTTTAAATAAATGGAACGATGAACAAACCGTTGCTGAATATATTTTTGATGAACTTGATCAATTCAAGTTTGACAATCCTGAAATGGAAAATCTTTACGAAGTATATAAACAATATTATGCGCAAGGTCTAAATCCATCTGCCAAAACATTATTATATCATGAAGATGCAAAGATCAGGTCACTCGTGGTGAATGTTGCTATGTTCCCGTTTGAATTAAGCCAGCGCTGGGATGAAAAATTAGAAAACATCCAGGTAAATAATGTTGATACAAGCTTGCAGGATGTAATCATGAGCCTTAATTATTTTAAGTTGCATAAAATAAAAAAAATGTTTGAACAAAATCAGCATGACATTGAACAATCAAAAAACTGGAATCAAACTTTGCAATTAATAGAAGTGCATAAACATTTAAAAAATATCGAAAGAGAAATTACGCAACAACTTGGCACTGTAATTTTAAAATAGAATAAAAATATCAATAAAAACAGCTTTTGTGTTTTGCTTATAATAATTTTGAATTTATAAATCAGTTGGCATGTTTGAACCAATAGTTAACGTTAAAAACGTAAACATATACCAGGGGAATAATCTTATTTTAAGCGACGTAAATTTTGCAATTGACCGTGGTGAATTCGTATACCTTGTTGGTAAAACCGGAACCGGTAAAAGCAGTCTTTTAAAAACGTTATATGGAGAATTAAGTTTAAAAGAAGGCGATGCAACAGTTGCCGGTTATGATTTGAGGAAAATGGATTGGAAAAAAGTACCTTTTTTGCGCCGTAACCTGGGTGTGGTTTTCCAGGATTTTCAATTGTTGACTGACAGGAATGTAAATGAAAATTTACGCTTTGTTTTAAAAGCAACAGGGTGGAAAGAAGAAAAATTAATTGAGGAAAAAATTGCAGACGTTTTGGATAAAGTAGGGCTAAAAAGTAAAGGTTTTAAAATGACCTATGAATTGAGTGGCGGAGAACAACAAAGGGTTGATATTGCAAGAGCCTTACTTAATTCACCAAAACTTATTTTAGCTGATGAGCCTACAGGTAATCTTGATCCTGAAACCAGCGATGAAATAATGCAGTTGCTGTTTAATATTTGTAAAGATTACGGCACATCAATTATAATGGCAACACACGATTTTATTGTTATCAGTAAATATCCTTCACGCATGTTAAAAACTGAAAGGGGAAAAGTGTTTGACAGCGCTGTGGCCGAAGTTTAAAGCCATCTAAATCTTCCCAAAGGGAAGACTTTAAGATTGAATTAATTAAGCAGGTTAAAATTTTTGGAAGTTCAAAAGTCCTCTTCGTTGAAGAGGATTTAGGAGAGGCTGCTATTCGTTCCAAATCCATTCCACAATT
>JAFBAF010000184.1 GCA_019247895.1 Parafilimonas sp.
AAATTTTTCCTCTTTTCGTTTTTTTATCACCTCTGCCCATATTTTTAATTTGAAAATTTACAATTTGAGAATTTGAAAATATAATTTTTTAAAGCAATCAATCTTAATACGAAGCTTAGAATTTGAAAATTTGAAAATGATTTTGAAAACAAAAGTTAAGCATATTTTTCAAATTGACACATCTTCAAATTTTCAAATTTTATGTAACAGCATTATAATTTAGCTGCCAGTTCTTTACCTGCTTTAAAGCGGGCAACTTTTTTAGCTTTGATTTTTATAGTTTCGCCGGTTTGGGGATTGCGTCCGGTGCGTGCATTACGCTTAGACACATTGAAAGTACCAAATCCAACAAGCGTAACCTTATCGCCTGATTTAAGCGCTTTTGTTACAGCATCAATAAAAGAATCGAGGGCACTGTTCGCCTGGGATTTGCTAAGGCCTGCATCGTCAGCAATTTTAGAAACTAATTCAGCTTTGTTCATAATAGTTATGTTTTAATTAATTGTAAACGGCGACAAATGTATTTTCTTTTTTAAGTTGATAAAATAAATTTTCGATTTTCTATTAATTATCATGCCATGAATAAAATTTATGTGCATAAAAATTTTTTTTAGTTTTTATTTTGGTTACCTGCAACAGGTTTTTATGGCATCTTCGTTGCGTTGCATCACTTGTGCTGCAGCAAGTTTAGCAACTGCGGGTTCATATCTAAATTCATTATATTATTAATTCAAAAATTTGAGCAGTTACATTCATATAGGAAAATTAGTAGCAACGCATGGTTTAAAAGGCGAGCTTATTATAAAACATTCGCTTGGCAAAAAAACAGATTTCAAAAATGCAGAAGCTATATTTATTGAAAAAATAAAACATGAACAACTCCCCTACTTTCATGAACAAAGCTTTGTAAAAAATGATGAAGAAACTATTATAAAGCTTGAAGGAATTAATTCAAAAGAAGCGGCATCTGTTTTATTGCAAAAAAAAGTTTGGCTTACTAAAACCGATTTTGAAAAATTGGTAAGCAAAACAGCACCTGTTAATCTTATTGATTTTATTGTTTATGATAACAAAGAAAAACTCGGTATTGTTGAATCAGTAATTGAACAGCCGCAACAGGTTTTATTGCAAATTACAATTAAAAATAAAGAAGTATTAATTCCTGTAAACGAATCAACCTTAAAAAAAATTGACAGGAAGAAAAAAGAAGTGCATGTTAATTTGCCGGATGGATTGCTGAAGATTTATTTAGAATAGGTTTCGCAATTATGATTGGTAAATTTCGAATAAGGATTTCTTTCAAATTACTAATCACTTATTCCAAACTCCTTCTGCACAACCGTTACTTTACTTTTCTCAAACTGCATTTGATGCAACTTTGCATAAAAACCATCCAAAGCAAGCAATTCTTCGTGCGATCCGATTTCTTTTATTTCGCCTTTATCCAATACAATAATTTTATCCGCTTTGCGAATGGTTGACAAACGATGCGCAATTACAATTGCTGTTCTCCCTGTTATTAAAGTATCAATAGCATTTTGAATTAACAATTCGCTTTCTGAATCAATAGAAGATGTCGCTTCATCTAAAATCAATACTGCAGGGTTAGAAAGTATAGCGCGGATGAACGAGATCAATTGCCGCTGGCCAAGACTTAAAGTATTGCCTCGTTCCATTACACTATAATCATAATTGCCGGGCAGTTGCATAATGAAATCGTGCACGCCAATAATTTTTGCAGCTTCAATTACTTCTTCGCGTTTTATTTCACCGTTATGCAGGGTTATATTATCCATCACCGAACCCGAAAAAAGAAATACATCCTGCAATACAACAGCAATATTTTTTCTCAATACGTCAAGATCATACTTCTCAATATTTACATTATCTAATTTTATCCCACCTTTTCGTATATGATATAACCGGTTTAATAAACTGATGATAGATGTTTTTCCGCTTCCGGTGTGACCAACAATTGCAACTGTTTCCCCGGCTTCAACTTTAAATGAAATATCTTTCAACACATAATCTTCTTCATTGTATGCAAACCAAACATGATCAAATTCAACTTTACCTTCCAATCGTTCTTTCGGCGCAAAAGCATCTGCAGGTGAAGGCGGCAATGCATCAGGATTATCCATAACTTTAAACACACGGTCTGCAGCAATTACACCCATTTGTATCACGTTAAACTTATCAGCAATTACACGAAGTGGGCGAAAAATCTGGTTTAGATAAAGAATAAAAGCAACCAGTTCTCCGGCAAGATCTTTATTTGCAATCGGGTTCGAAGCAGCTTGTCCTGCAAGATACCAAACCAGCAAGCCGGTTGAAATGGCCAGCACAATTTCAACTATCGGGAAAAAAATTGAATACGCAAATATGGAACGGATGTTTGCGTTGCGGTGATGCTTGTTGATCTTGTTAAACTTTTCCAGTTCCCTGTCTTCTGCCGCAAAAGCCTGCACTATCTGCATACCGGTTATACGTTCCTGTACAAAAGCATTTAAAGCAGCCACCGCATTGCGCACCTGTATAAAACTTTTATTCACACTTTCTTTAAAATAATATGTGGCAATAATTAAAAACGGAAATGGAATTAAAGCAATTAGCGTAAGCCGCCAGTCTGTAACAAACATTGTTACCAACACAACAATAATAGAAAGTAAATCGGCGAAGATGGGAACTAATCCATCGGAAAAAATATCATTAATGCTTTCAATATCATTGATGGTTCTTGTAGTAAGTGTTCCGATTGGTGTTGTATCGAACTGTTTAAGATTAAGCCCGAGAATTTTTTTATAAATGCTGGTCCGCATGTCTCGCACAACAGCCTGCCCAAGCCATGATGTAATAAAGCTGAAATAAAAACGTGCAGCCGTTTCAATAAAAATAAATACGATCTGGAAAATGGTAACGGAGATTACAAATTGCCATGCGTCACTTAATTGTGTATGTGGAAATAAAAGATGAATATACCACGGAACATGTACATTTTTACCGGTTGCTTTATCAACTGTTAGCTGTATCAAATATGGGCGAACAGGTGTAAAAAGTGAAAGCAAGACTGCAAGAATAAGGCTTATAATGAACCGCCAGCGATAGGGCTTTACAAAGGTGAACACACGCTTTAAAACAGAAATATTGAAATACTTTTTTTCGCTCGTTTCACTCATAATTCGGCGCAAAGGTAAACAGGAAATTTTTTAGAGTGACTCTCAGCAAAGAAATTCAAACCCTTAAATCAACTTTGTTTTAAAAATAATAAATTTGAATCAAGTAAGATTCTGTACAAACAAGCGTTTTTAATTTAATATTTAAAATCTTATCTCACATAAAACTTAAAACTTGGACACAAGCTCTATCATTTTTACAGTTGCCGTTACGGTTTTGGTTACAGCAAGCATTATGTATATTCTCACGCATCGTTTAAAAACGGTTAGCGAAGACAATCCTTTTCCAAAAGATTCGGCCGCTAATAAATCAATGCAACTGCAGGCTTATGAAAGGCTGATTATTTTGGTTGACAGGATCGCATTGCCGCATGTAATAACAAGAGTGAACCAGCCAACTGCCACTGCAAGAGAAATGCAACTGCTGCTTACGCAAAACATTCGCTCAGAATTTGATTATAATATCACGCAGCAGATATATGTAACTGCCGAAGCATGGAACGCTGTAAAAAATCTTAAAGAACAAAACCTGCTTATCATAAACCAGTTGGCAAATGTGTTACCACCACATGCCACAGGATTAGACCTTAATAAATTGTTGCTTGAATTTTTAATGAGTGATAAGAAAGGTACACTGCATGAAGTTGTAAGTGAAGTATTAAGCTATGAAGCAAAAAAGTTGATGGAATAAATTTCATTTTCGACATTATCTGTTTTCATATTTACATACTGTTTCAATTATTTGCAATTAGTTTTGCTGCATGCCAGATGAAAAAAAATGCTTCACTGACAGTGGCATTGAAATAAAAACTGTTTACACTAATAGTGATGTTGCAAAAACCCGCTCCTTTAGAGAAGGTTTGAGAGAGGCCGCCGGAAGCTTCCCATTCACAAGAGGAATTCAGCCTGATATGTATCGCGGCAAATTGTGGACAATGCGGCAATACGCAGGATTTTCAACTGCTGAAGAAAGCAACAAACGTTATCATTATTTATTATCACAAGGTGTAAATGGTTTAAGTGTTGCTTTTGATTTGCCAACACAAATTGGTTATGATAGTGACCACGATTTAGCAGAAGGTGAAGTTGGAAAAGTTGGTGTTGCTATTGACAGCATTGAAGACATGCAAACTTTATTTGATGGAATAAAGCTGCAAGACATTACAACTTCAATGACGATTAATGCAACCGGTTTTATTTTATTAAGTTTTTATGTTGCATTAGCAAAGCAGCAAGGCGCCGATCTTAATAAAATTTCAGGCACTATTCAGAATGATATTTTAAAAGAATACGCCGCCAGAGGCACATACATTTATCCGCCCAAACCTTCCATGCGCATCATTACAGATATTTTTGAATGGTGCAGTAAAGAGTTGCCAAAGTGGAATACAATTTCAATTTCAGGTTATCATATCCGCGAAGCAGGCAGCACGGCTGTGCAGGAAATTGCATTCACGTTAAGCAATGGAAAAGCTTATGTAAAAGCAGCGCTTGAAAAAGGCTTGGATATAAATGTTTTCGGCAAACGTCTCTCCTTCTTTTTTAATGCGCATAATAATTTGTTTGAAGAAATAGCCAAGTTTCGTGCAGCAAGAAGAATGTGGGCAAAGATGATGAAACAGCTTGGCGCAACAGATGATAAAGCAATGATGTTGCGCTTTCATACACAAACAGGCGGCAGTACATTAACAGCACAACAACCTTTGAATAATATTTCAAGAGTAACTATTCAAACGCTGGCAGCAGTGTTGGGCGGTACACAAAGTTTGCATACGAATGGTTATGATGAAGCATTGAGCTTACCAACGGA
>JAFBAF010000229.1 GCA_019247895.1 Parafilimonas sp.
ACCATTCTTTTTCTTGCAAAAAGATAAACAATAATGCGCTGTATGATCAGCATAATAAAAAAAGAAGAAGTAAGCTTTGTTGCGCTTTCCGGGTACTTGTTGATACAAACATAAAAAGCACCTATCAAAATAATACTGAAGATTAAACTTACCTGCGATAATTGCATAATCCCTTTAGAAAGCACTTTGCCTTTATCTTCATCCGCAAGATTTTTAAAAGCATTTATCTGTATAAATCTTGAAATAAAAATTGAAATGAGCAAAGCAAGAAAAGCGTAGTCCATTTAGAATTGTTTAAAGTTCAATATGAAGTATAAATGTTCACAAGTTTAATTGTTCATGAGTTAATAAACCAACATACAACTTTAAACATTAAACAACTTGCGAAGATTTGAACTTGTAAACTATTTTAACTTGTTTAATGCATCTTTAATTCTTGCCCATGCTTTTTCAATATTCTGCATGCTGTTGGCAAAAGAAAAACGAACGCAATTTGGTTCGCCAAAAGCATCGCCCATAACACTTGAAACATGTGCTGTATTTAAAAGATACATACAAAGATCGTTGGCATTGCTGATTGTTGTTTCACCATTGCTTTTGCCGAAGTAAGAACTAACATCGGGAAAAATATAAAATGCGCCTTGCGGATGAACACACGAAAAACCATCAATTTCATTCACCAACTGCATTACTTTTTTTCTGCGCGCAGTGAACTCTTCAACCATTTTGCGGCTTGGCTCAAGATCTGCAGTGAGCGCAACTATTGCAGCACGCTGTGCAATTGAATTGGTGCCGCTTGTAAATTGTCCCTGTATTTTTTCTGTGGCTTTTGCAATTTCAGGATGCGCAGCTATGTAGCCTAAACGCCAACCGGTCATTGCAAAACCTTTACTTAAGCCATTCACAATTACTACGCGATCTTTTATATCATCAAACTGAGCAATACTTTCATTCTTTGCTGCAAAGTTGATGTACTCATAAATTTCATCAGAGATAATGGCAATGTTTGGGTGCTTACGAAAAACGTCTGCCAATGCACTTAACTCTTCTTTTGAATAAACTGCACCGGATGGATTACAAGGAGAAGAAAACAAGAATGCTTTTGTTTTTGGTGTAATTGCAGCTTCTAATTGTTGAGGAGAAATCTTAAAATCATCTTCCGGCTTTGTGCGAATCTCAACTACTTTCCCTTCCGCTAATTTTACCAGTTCAGAATAAGTTACCCAATATGGAGTTGGAATAATTACTTCATCACCTTTATCAACCAATGCTAAAATTGTATTGGCTAAACTTTGCTTGGCACCAGTGGATACAACGATATTTTCAGGTTTATAATCAAGGTTATTATCGCGTTTTAATTTTGTACAAACTGCTTCACGTAAATCTAAATAACCGGGAACAGGAGTGTAATGGCTCCAGTTATCGTTAATAGCTTTTATAGCAGCTTGTTTAATATGTTCGGGTGTATCAAAGTCAGGTTCACCTAAACTAAGGTCAATTACATCAATTCCTTTTGCTCTTAATTCGCGGCCCAACTTTGCCATTTTTAAGGTTTCCGGTTCATTAAATCTCTGAAGTAAAGAAGATAGTTGCATTGCTTTTATGATTTGGGGCACAAATATAGCTTAGTTTGATACGTTCAAACCACAGGTTTGTAAGTACAGTTTATTATCTTTATTTTTTTCCTTTTCCACGTGATGAAAACAGATATACAGATTTTTTTAGTGGACGATGATGCTGATGACCAGGAGATTTTTACATTGGCCTTGCAACAGTTAAACCCGTCTATTAAATGTGTGTTTGCTGATGATGGTATTTATGCGCTTGAAAAACTGAAAAGCAACAACAATTTTTTACCCAGTGTAATTTTTATGGACATAAACATGCCCAGGATGAATGGAGTAGAATGTTTAGTAGAAATTAAAAAGCTGCCGGGGTTAAGCTATATTCCTCTATATATGTATTCTACTTCTGCCGAACTATTTATTGTTGAAGAATGTTTAAGATATGGTGCGGCAGGGTTTTTAAAGAAAGAAATAAATATTGAAGATTTGCAAAAACACTTGCGGCAGATAATTGCACAATTTTAAACCTGTTTAAAAAATATGAAAGATATAAGGCCGGCAAAGATACCTGACTTTTTATCCGGCGGTGGACAAATGGGTGAACGCATCCGCAATTTAGATTGGAGTAAAACACCTTTGGGCGATCCGGAAAATTGGGACCAGGGATTGAAAACATCAGTTAGCATTTGTCTCAACTCTAATTTTCCTATCGCTTTATATTGGGGAGAAGAACTCGCCTTAATTTATAATGACGCATGGAGCCCGATACCGGGAAATAAACATCCGTGGGCTTTAGGAAGAACTGCAAAAGAAGTGTGGAAAGATATTTGGGCAGAAATAGAACCCGAATTTAAAAAAGCATTTGAAGGAATACCCGGCGGAAGTAAGGATGCATTGCTGCCCATGCAACGGCATGGCTATATCGAAGAATGTTATTTTGATTTCACATTTACACCTGTAAGAGCAGCCAATGGAAAAATTGAAGGGATTTTCAATGCAGTTATTGAAACTACTTATCGTATATTAAGCGAAAGAAGAAGCAATTTTTTAAATAACCTTTCTGTTGCACTTACTTCTGCACATACACAAGAAAAAGTTTTCGAAATATTTAATGAGTTTTTAAAACAAAATAATAATCCCGTCTCGTTTGCTTTTTTTTATGCGGACAATGATGGCTCTCCGAAGCTTTTTGCGGCTACAGATAGTAACGGAATTAAACTGAATAAGCCTTTTCCATTTAAAGACGTTTCTGAAGAGAAAAAAATACATCTTATAAAAAATATTCGGGAGTATTTAAAAGAAGTGCCTAAAGGTTACTGGAAAGAGGAACCGGTTGAAGCAGTTATTCTTCCCATAACGGATCTAAATGAAAAAGTTTCACATTATATTATTTGCGGCCTTAATGCACGCAGACGTTATGATGAAGATTATAAATCTTTCTTTCAATCAGTTATACATATCGTTACCAAAATCATCAATACTATTTTTTCATTGGAGGAAGAACGGAAACGTGCAGAAACGCTGGAAGAATTAGATAAAGCGAAAACAATTTTCTTTTCAAACATCAGCCACGAATTCAGAACGCCGCTTACATTAATGCTTGGAACACTTGAAGAAGTTTTGAAAGATGAAATTACTGCAGAAGAGAACCTGCAACGTTTAGAAATTACACACCGCAATGCTATGCGCCTGTTGAAACTGGTGAATACACTGCTTGATTTTAGCCGTATTGAAAGCGGCCGCCAGAAAGGAAATTTTGCACCTGTTGATTTAGGCTCATTTACAAAAAATCTTACAGCCAATTTTGAATCTATTGTTGAAAAGGCAGGTTTAAATTTTAATGTAGAGATCAATGCAATTAACCAGGCTGTATATGTTGACAAATCGATGTGGGAAAAAATTGTATTCAATCTTTTATCCAATGCTTTTAAGTATACGCTTGACGGAAGTATTACCATAAGGCTTTTTTCAAAAGATGACACTGTTGTATTTGAAGTAGAAGATACCGGTGTTGGAATTCCCGAAAAAGAATTACCGCATATGTTTGAACGGTTTCACAGAGTGCAGAATATTGTAGGCAGAACATATGAAGGAACGGGAATTGGTTTGTCACTGATAAAAGAATTGGTGCAATTGCACAAAGGCACAGTGAGTGTTAGAAGCCAAGAAGGTAAAGGAAGTTGTTTTTCTGTTAAGCTGCCTTTCGGCAAAGAACACTTGCCTGAAGATCAGATTGGTTTCGTGCAAACTGAAATTGAAAGCTCATTGCCGAATATTTATATTGACGAAACAACTTCTTTGTTGGATGATGCGCAGGCAAAATCTTTTAGCGACATCAATGATAATGAACCCCTGACTATAAATAAGCCCCCAATATTAGTTGTAGATGATAATGCGGATATGCGCCGGCACATTAAATCTGTTTTACAAAAACAATATCGCATTATAACGGCTGCTAACGGGTTGGATGCGCTGATCAAAATAAAATCAGAAAAGCCGTTATTGGTTTTATCTGATATTATGATGCCGGTAATGGATGGCATTGAATTAATTAAACAAATAAAAAACGATCAGCAAACTGCACAGTTGCCGGTAATATTACTTACGGCACGTGCAGGAGAGGAGTCAAGAGTTGAAGGTTTTGAAACAGGTGCAGATGATTATCTTGTTAAGCCATTTGCCGCAAACGAATTAATTGCAAGAGTAAAAGCGCAAATACATATTGCAAAAATGAGAGCGGCGGTTGAAGAAAAACTTAGAAGCTTTTTAATGCAGGCGCCGGCTGCAATTGCAATTGTTGAAGGCCCTGAATTCAGATTTACGGTTGCTAACCAGCGCTATCAAAAATTATTTGCACGAACTAAAGAACAGTTGATCGGATATACAATAAAAGAGGCGTTTCCTGAAGTTGAGGAACAAAACTTTTATGGCATTTTTACTAATGTGCTTGAATCTGCAGAACCATTTATGGCGCATGAATTTCCTATAACACTAAAAGAAGACGAAGAAATAAAAACCGGTTATTATGATTTTGTAATTCATCCTATAAAAGATAATGAAGACCATGTGAATGATCTCATGATAGTTGCTTTTGAAGTAACTGAAAGTGTAACCGCCCGCAAAAAAATTGAAGAAAGCGAAGAACGTTTCCGCACATTGGCCAATGAAGCGCCGCTGTTTGTATGGCTTACTGATAAAAATCTTCAAACAACCTTTTTAAATGAAACAGGCTTGCATTATTTTAACGTTGATGTTATAAAAGGACTTTCATGGAAAAACTTTATTCATCCCGATGATATTGAACGGGTATTAAATGTTATGGATGATGCTGCGGTAAAACACAAATCGTATACACTTGAAATGCGTTTAAAAAATGGGGCAACAGGCGAATATCATTGGTTTCTTGATAAAGGTGTACCCCGCTATGATGGAAATGAATTTATTGGTTATATAGGAACGAGTCTTGATATTGATGACAGGAAACGGTCTGAAAAAATATTACAGGAAAGCGAAGCCCGTTTCAGAACCTTAACCGAAGCATTGCCTCAGTTAGTATTAATGACTGACGCCAAAGGTGTTCAACAATTTGCATCAAAAAGCTGGATTGATTATGCAGGTTTAATACCGCAGGGCGAGATATGGCTTCACATTATACACCCGGATGATATAATGCGTGTAGGTGAATCATGGATAAACAATCTGCAAATTGGCAAAACGTATAAAGTTGAATTGCGTCTTAAAAATAAACAAGGCGAATATCGCTGGCATTTCGGACAAGGCGAGCCAATAAGAGATAAAGATGGCAACATCATTAACTGGATTGGTGCTTTTACTGATATACACGACAGGAAAACTTTTGCTGATAAACTTGAAGCTGAAGTTGCACAGAGAACATTTGAACTGGAACGAAGCAATAAAGAACTTGAATCATTCAATTACATTGCAAGTCATGATCTGCAGGAACCTTTGCGAAAGATCCAAACTTTTATACTGCTGCTTGAAAAAAGTTTGACAGATGAAGAAACTTCAAGAAAATATATAAACAAGATAACTACATCTGCACAGCGCATGTCTCAATTAATTCAAAGTGTTCTTGATTATTCACGTCTTTCACAAACAAATGCCGCGTTCGAAACAACGGATCTTAATGACATACTTGAGAATGTGAAATCTGATTATGAATTGTTAATAACGGAAAAAAATGCTGTGATTAATAATAATAAACTGCCTGTGATAAAAGCTAATCCGTTGCAGATGCAGCAATTATTTTCAAATCTTATCAGCAATTCTTTAAAGTTTAGTGAAGAAAGGCCGGTAATAAATATTACTTCACGCATTGTTACGGGTAAAGATGTAAGCGTTCCCGGTGAAATAAATAAAAAACAAAAATTTGCAGAGATAAGGTTTGCTGACAATGGGATTGGTTTTGAACAACAATACAGTGAACAAATTTTTAAGTTGTTTCAAAGGCTCCATAATAAATCAGAATATAGCGGCACAGGAGTGGGATTAAGTATTGTAAGTAAAATAGTTGAAGGTCATAACGGTTTTGTAAAAGCAGAATCGCCGAATAATAAAGGCGCGATTTTTACGCTATGGTTTCCCTTTAACTAAGTTATTCAACAATATTACCATCTTTCATGTGCAAGATCCTGTCACTCATTTCAGCCATTTCTTCGTTGTGCGTTACAATCAAAAATGTTTGTTTGAATTGATTGCGCAGATCAATAAATAAGTTATGCAGTTCTCTTGCATGAAAAGAATCAAGATTACCTGTTGGCTCATCAGCAAAAACAATATCAGGCTTATTTATTAATGCACGTGCAACTGCAACACGCTGCTGTTCGCCGCCGCTTAATTGATTGGGCTTATTGTCAATCCTGTCTTTTAAACCCAATGTTTCGAGCAATTGCATGGCATGTTGTTCCGTTTGTTTTTTATTGTTGCCGGCAATCCAGGATGGAATGCAAACATTTTCAAGCGCAGTAAATTCAGGTAATAAATGATGGAATTGGAAAACAAAGCCAATATGATGATTGCGAAAATCAGCAAGCTTTTTTCCTTTTAAGTTGTGCAGCGGCATATCTTTTAAAAAAATTTCTCCGCTGTCCGGTGCATCTAATGTTCCGAGAATATGCAGCAATGTACTTTTCCCGGCGCCTGATGAACCAACTATGCTGACAATCTCGCCATTGTTAATTTTAACATCTACGCCTTTTAAAACCTCTACCTGTTCATACTTCTTTTTTATGTCTTTAGCACTCAGCATATATTCAATTAATTTAAAGATGTCAAAGATGATGTAATTCGTTTCAATCAAAACAAAATACTAAGGTTTTTGCAAGTGGCACAATTTTGAAAAACTTGTATTTGGATATTTCGTTGTAAAAGTTACTTTTGCGCAAAATTGGAAAGGCTATGTTTTGGACTTTAGAGTTAGCCAGTTATTTGGAAGATGCACCTTGGCCAGCAACCAAAGATGAACTAATTGACTATGCAATTCGCTCCGGCGCACCCATTGAAGTGGTAGAAAACCTGCAGGAATTGGAAGATGAAGGGGAAGTATATGAGAGTATTGAAGACATTTGGCCTGATTACCCGAGCCAGGAAGACTTTCTCTTTAATGAAGACGAGTATTAAGCGAATCATTTTCTTTTTTGATTCTTTCTGCAATCTCCTTTGAAAATAATGCGGCTCCTGTTTTATTAAGATGAATATAATCGTAAAAATATTCAGGCTTGTATAATGCTGTGTCAAAAGCGTAATTCCAAAAAGGCACATTGTATTTAGCTAACGTTTTTTTTGCATAATTGAGCGATGGTGAGCTTGCATAATATTTTACAAAGATGGGTGATTGGATTACGTATAAACGAATATGATGCTTCACTACTGTTTGAACAAATGCATCGAACGAACGCTCAGCCGATGAATCAGGCAGTTCTTCTTCATCTCCATAATTAAGCGGTACCGGTTTTACTTTAGAACCTTCCAATGGCCTGTAACCATTAATTACTATTTCCGAAGTATTGTTTGAATTAAGCAATGGCATAATAGAAGATTTGTATGCATACAACCATGAAAGTTTTGCTTTCATGTATTCATGCGGAAATTGCTGTTTCGCAATTTTTGCAAACACTGTATCATGAATAGCATATGGAAGAATAGTATTCGCTAAAACTGTTTTGCTATTTTCTGATTCCCCCCAGCTCAATTCTTTCGGCGCAAAATCAAGAATGATAATTTTAGGAATATGCTTTTTCAACATTTCATCCAATACAAGATTATGATAAAGTATGGTTGAATTTTCTTTGCCATTATTAAAACAGGAATAACCTAATGCTTCTGTAAACGCACTGCAATCGTAGCCGTGCATGGCACGTGAGCTTCCATAAATAAAAATATCTTCAGAGGGATTTGTAATGCTGTGCGCAAACGTTTGTATATCGCCTTGCGGAACGTTGTTGAATTTATGTTGTAACCATAAACCAAGCAACCTGTCAACAATAAAAAAAAGAACAATTAAGATGAAAAGATTTTTAAGCAATCTTCCGGCGTGGTTGAGTTCCTTTTTATTCATTAATTGTATGCAGTGTTTGTTATAAGCAAATTTAAGCGTACAGGGATTCGCACAAGTGACAAAATAAAAAAGCCACCTTGCGGCGGCTTTTAAAGCTTCTTACTATAAGAGTTTGTTATCCTAAATAAGATTTTAGCGAATTACTGTAACGTGCTTTTTGTAAACGTTTAATTGCTCTTTCCTTGATCTGGCGAATACGTTCTTTTGTAAGATCGTACTTCATACCAATTTGTTCAATAGTTACGCCATTTTCACCTTCAAGTCCAAAGTATGCATTCACAATTTCTGCTTCACGGGGACTTAAAGATTTTAATACGCGCTTAATTTCTTCTCTTAGAGAATCTTTCATCACATCTTCATCTGTATCATCGCTGCCTTCCAACAAATCACCCATCGCTACATCTTCCGCCTCATGCACAGGTGCATCAAGAGAAGTATGACGAGTATTGCTTTGGAAGATGTTGTTGATCTCCGTTTCGCTCATTTCAAGAATTTCACTCAATTCTTCAGTAGAAGGTTCGCGTTCATGTTCCTGCTCAAAAGCCATATAAGCTTTATTCGCTTTGTTGTAAGTGCCAATTTTGTTTTGAGGCAGGCGGACTAATCTGCCCTGCTCTGCCAACGCCTGTAAGATTGACTGGCGAATCCACCATACAGCGTAAGAAATAAATTTAAAACCCTTCGTTTCATCGAAACGCTGGGCTGCTTTTATCAGACCGAGATTGCCCTCGTTGATCAGGTCGCTAAGAGAAAGGCCCTGGTGCTGGTACTGTTTAGCAACAGATACCACGAAACGTAAGTTGGCCTGCACAAGTTTATCCAGTGCTCTCTGGTCACCCATCTTAATTCTTTGAGCCAGTGTGGTTTCCTCTTCGGGAGTGATCATCGGAATTTTAGAAATTTCCTGCAGATACTTTTCAACGGCCTGGGAATCTCGATTGGTGATTTGGGTAGCGATTTTTAGCTGCCTCATATTGATTGATCTTTGTTATTTATACTACTTTATACGCAAAAATGATGCTTATAAGTAAGTTAAAGTTACTAAAATTAAAAAGCGGGCTGCAAAGTTACAAATTTTCAACGGCTTTTTCTTCAAGATTGTTCATATTTCATGAGAATTTGTGAAAAACGTCGCATGAATAATGCTTATTAAAGTGAGTTGAACTATTTACTATGTTAATCACTTTTTAAGTGAAAGGTAACCTGCTATCTTCGCAAGCCATGGTAGATTTAAGAAGTGATACCGTTACCAAACCAACACAAGGCATGTTACAGGCAATGTTTAATGCTAAAGTTGGTGATGATGTTTTTCGTGAAGACCCGTCAATAAACGAATTGGAAGAAAAAGCAGCTGCAATGTTTGGAATGAAAGCCGCAATTTTTTGCCCAAGCGGAACAATGACCAATCAAATTGCTATAAAATGCCATACTCAGCCAGGCGATGAAATAATTTGCGATGAGCTTTCTCATATATATCAATATGAAGGCGGCGGCATTGCGTTTAATTCGGGATGTTCTGTCAAATTAATTAAAGGAATTTATGGAAGAATAACCGCACAGCAGGTTGAGGAATCTATTAACAATAGGAATGATGCGCATAAACCATATTCAAAATTAGTTTCATTAGAAAATACAGCTAACCGGGGCGGAGGAAGTTGTTACAATTTTGAAGACATCAAACAAATTAAAAAAGTTTGTGAAGCGAATGATTTGCTTCTGCATTTAGATGGTGCAAGATTATTCAATGCGATTGTTGCGAAAAAAGAATCTCTTACTGGTTATGGAAAAATATTTGACAGTATTTCTATTTGTATTAGTAAAGGATTAGGTGCACCGGTTGGCAGTGTGCTTATTGGCACAGAAAATTTTATTGCAAAAGCAAGGCGCATAAGAAAAGTATTTGGTGGCGGCATGAGGCAAGCAGGATATCTGGCTGCTGCTTGTATATATGCTTTGAATAATAATATTGAAAGATTGGAAGAAGACCATCATCATGCACAGCAATTAGCAAATGCTTTGCAGCAAAAAGATTTTGTTGAAGCATTATTTCCCGTTGAAACCAACATTGTGATCTTTAAAGTACAGGGAAAATATTCGGCCGCGCAATTAGCAGAAGAATTTAAAAAGCATAACATTTTTGTTATAGCAATTTCAAAAACACAAATCAGGATGGTTACACATTTGGATGTAACGCCTGCTATGATTAATGAAACTTTACAGGTAATTAATCGTTTGTAAATTCGCTGACACTGAAAAAAGCTAAATTATTTGAGCATGTTACCAAAGATAAATCCTACCAATACCCAAGCATGGCTTTTGTTAACCAAGCATCATGATGAAATGCGCAATATGACAATGAAGCGCATGTTTGCTGAAGATGAAAACAGGTTTGAAAAATTTTCTATCCGTTTTAATGATATTCTTTTTGATTATTCTAAAAATATCATCACCCCAAAAACATTGCAATTGCTTTTGCAATTGGCAGATGATTGTAAAGTAAAAGAAGCAATTGGAAAAATGTTCAGCGGAGACAAGATTAACGAAACCGAGAACCGTTCTGTTTTACATACAGCGTTACGCAATTTTAGTGGTGAACCTGTAATAAGTGATGGAAAAGATGTAATGCCTGAAGTGCATCGTGTGCAAAATCAAATGAAAGAATTTTGTAAGAAAATTCATAGCGGCGAGTGGAAAGGGTTTTCAGGAAAAAAAATAAAATACATTGTAAATATTGGTATTGGCGGAAGCGATCTTGGTCCCGTGATGGTGACGGAAGCGTTAAAGCCTTATTGGGTTGAAGGCATGCAGGCTTATTTTGTAAGCAATATTGACGGAACGCACATTACGGAAACTTTGAAAAAAATTACACCTGATGAAACTATTTTCTTAATTGCTTCCAAAACTTTTACTACACAAGAAACCATGACGAATGCATACACGGCACGTAAATGGTTTTTAGAAAATTGTAAAGATGAACGTTGGATAGGAGCGCATTTTATTGCTTTAAGTACAAATGTTGAAGAAGTAAAACAGTTTGGGATTGATCCGTATAACATGTTTGAGTTTTGGGATTGGGTTGGTGGAAGATATTCTTTATGGAGTGCAATCGGGTTGTCGATAGCACTTACAATTGGCTATGATAATTTCGAAGAATTGTTGAAGGGCGGATACGAAACAGATGTTCATTTTAAAACAACCTCATTCGAAAAAAACATTCCTGTACTGATGGCTTTGATCGGAATTTGGTACACTAATTTTTTCAAGGCGCAGACTGAAGCTATCTTACCTTATGATCAATACATGCATCGCTTTGCCGCATATTTTCAACAAGGCAATATGGAAAGCAATGGCAAGTATGTTGATCGCAACGGAAGTGAAACCAATTATGCAACAGGGCCGATTGTTTGGGGTGAACCTGGTACAAATGGCCAGCATGCTTTTTATCAATTAATTCATCAGGGCACTTTATTAATCCCGTGCGATTTTATTGCACCGGCGATCTCGCATAATCCGATCGGTGATCATCATTTGAAATTATTGAGCAACTTTTTTGCGCAAACAGAAGCCTTAATGAAAGGTAAGGATGAAAAAGAAGTAAGGGAAGATTTGAAAAGCGAGGGAAAAACACCGGAACAAATAAAAAAGCTTTTGCCTTTTAAAGTTTTTAAAGGAAATAAACCAACCAATTCTTTTTTAATAAAAGAAATTACGCCCACAACACTCGGCAACCTGATTGCTTTATACGAGCATAAGATTTTTGTGCAAGGTGTTATCTGGAATATTTTCAGCTTTGACCAATGGGGTGTTGAATTAGGAAAACAATTAGCAAAAAAGGTTTTGCCTGAATTAGAGAGCGATGAACCGATCACTTCGCACGATTCATCAACCAACGGTTTAATTAATGCATGGAAACAAACGAAATCCTCATAATTGTTCACTTGACACTTATTTAGTCTTTATTGGATAAGCAAAAATCTTTTTACTTAAATCGGGTATAATTATTTAGATAATTTTATTCAACCGTTTTAAAAACCGATTATCCGAAAAACCAAATTTGCTAACTGTTCTTTTTTTTGAATTGCACCACAATTTTTGATCTGATAAGTATATTAATGCTTTTTAAAGATAGAATTAACTATCTGTGTTCCGTTTTTGAAATGCTTTTGATTGATATTTGAAGCATGAAAAAGCACTTGATATTTTCTATTCTATCAGTCATCATCTGTAATGCTGTTTTCAGCCAGTCAGATGAGAAAGCTAATATTTTGGCAGTTGAAAAAAGTACAGCAGACGCTTTTACTAAACATAACGTTGTTTATCTGAATGCTGTTTTTGCAGATGACGTAAGCGTTATTAGTTCGAAGGGAGAATCTTTGACGAAGCAGCAACTAATACAGTTTGTCGGCAACATTAATAGTGTTGTTGTTACAGACTTGCAGGTGAAAATTAAAGGCACAATTGCGATCGTTACAGGCACCGAATTAGAAACCGGTAAAAACGATGCAGGCGCATATTCAAATAAATATAAGTTTACTGATGTACTTGAAAAAGTAAAAGGCCAGTGGCAGATAACTGCAACGCAGGCAACTTCAATGGATCAGTAATTATTAGATCACAATTGAATATTTGAAATTTACTTAAAATTAAAGCCGGCAAATTTTTAAAGTTTCCCGGGATTTATTTTAATATTATTCCTGATTTAAGAAAGGATAACGATAATCTGTTGACGGATTAAACGTTTCTTTAATTGCTCTTGCACTTAACCAGCGATACAAATTCAACATGCTTCCGGCTTTATCATTTGTGCCACTCGCTCTTGCGCCACCAAATGGTTGTTGACCCACAACGGCGCCTGTTGGCTTATCATTCACATAAAAATTACCGGCAGCATAGCGTAATTTTTCTGTTGCCAATGCAATAATATTTCTGTCTTTTGCAATAATGCTTCCTGTAAGTGCATAAGGAGAAGTGTTGTCAACAAGTTCCATTGTTTCTTCAAACTTATTTTCATCATATACATAGATTGTAAGCACCGGCCCAAAAATTTCTTCGCATAAAGAAACATAGTTAGGATCTTTTGCTTCGATCACAGTTGGCTCAATAAAATAACCTTTGCTTTTATCATAATTTCCTCCAACTATAATTTCTGCGTTTGTATCTTTCCTTGCATTATCAATATAGCGGGCAATATTGTCAAACGATTTTTCATCAATCACTGCATTAACAAAATTGCCGAAATCTTCTACGCTTCCCATCTTCATTGTTTTCAATTCAGCGATTAGCTTTTGCTTTATTTCACCGGCAAGATTAGATGGCAGATATGCTCTTGATGCAGCTGAACATTTTTGCCCCTGGAACTCAAATGCACCCCTTGCCAATGCAGTAACTGTTACATCAACATCTGCAGATTTATGAACGAGTACAAAATCTTTTCCGCCGGTTTCACCAACAATGCGCGGGTAAGATTTATATTTCGAAACATTTTCACCAATAGTCTTCCACATGTGATTAAATACGCCGGTGCTTCCTGTAAAATGCACTCCGCTAAAATCGCGATGGGAAAAACAAACTTTACCAACAGTTGGCCCATCAACATAAATTAAATTGATAACGCCATCAGGCAAACCTGCCTCTTTTAAAATACGCATGAACATTTGCGCCGCGAAAATTTGCGTGTGTGCAGGTTTCCATACAACAACATTACCGCACATTGCAGCGCTTGTTGGAAGATTGCCACCAATCGCAGTGAAATTAAATGGTGTAACAGCCAGCACAAAACCTTCGAGCGGACGCCATTCCATACGATTGTGCATGCCAGGCGCAGAGATCGGTTGCTGCTTATATATTTCATTTAAAAAATGAACATTGAAACGTAAAAAATCTATTAGTTCACAGGCGCTATCTATTTCTGCCTGGAAAGCATTTTTACTTTGCCCAAGCATCGTTGTGCCGTTCATGTGATAGCGATATTTTCCTGCCATTAAGTCGGCAGTCTTTAAAAAAATATGAGCCCGTTCTTCCCAAGGCATAATTGCCCATGCTTCTCTCGCATTCATTGCTGCATCTATCGCCTGCCTTACATGCGTTTCATCACCAATATGAAAATAACCAAGCGTGTGAGCAATTTCATGCGGAGGATGCAATGCTTCTTTTTTACCCGTGCGTACTTCCTCTGCACCTACATACATTGGAACATCGATTTTAGTATTCTTTAATTCAGCTAAAGTTTCTTTTAATTTTTTTCTTTCAGGTGAACCAGGCGCATAACTATAAACCGGTTCGTTCACAGGCATTGGATAAGAAAAATATCCGAGACTCATACTTAAAATTTTGCGTGCAAAGATAACACAGAAAACTTCCTCAGCTTTTGAAAATACTTGTTTAACAGTTACAGCTTTTTTCACAAACTCTTTTATAATAAATTTTAAACAACAGGTGGAATTATGGTCTAATGTGTGTTTAAAATAAATTAGAAACCAGTCTAAATAATACAAATGAAATATATATTAACGATGTTGTTGTGCGCAGGTATTCTTGTACACATGCAGGCACAGGATTCAACAAAACAATCAATGAAAGATATTCTTGATTCGAAGCATTTTGAATTCGAACCGATCAGTATGACTAGCGCTCACGGCAAATTCCGGCATGTTGATGGCGGATATTTTTTATTGATAAATGGAGACACTTTAAAAACATATTTGCCATATACCGGGAGGGCTTATAATGCATCTTTCGGCAGTTCGGAAGCAGGTTTTGATTTTACTTCAACTGATTATACATATTCTGTGAGTGAAGGCAAAAAGAAAAAATACACCGTTGAAGCAAAAATAAAGGATAGAATGTACAACGCTGAGTTTACACTAACGGTGTATGATGATGGTACAGCATATTTAAGAGCTTATAGCAGCGACAGAGAAGCTGTTTCTTACAATGGAAGTGTAAAAATGAAATAGCAATATTAAAAATGTACGTTCCATGTAACAGCAGGAATTATTGGAAATAATGAAACCTGTTTTGCAGTAATGTTCAATGTTCCGTTGGCAACGTCACCGGTTTGATCGAAATAATAGAAGTACGGATTTTGGCGACTGTATAAATTATAAATGCTGAACACCCAACTGTCAGTATATTTTCTTGGTTTTTTATGAACAGGTGTGTATGTCGCTGCAACGTCT
>JAFBAF010000057.1 GCA_019247895.1 Parafilimonas sp.
TAGAGGAATTGTTATGTTGCGGAGCTGATTGGCCTTGTTGCGATGTATTAATATCTTTCAGTATGTTATCCTGATTAGTACCTGAAACATTTGATATAAATAAAACAGAAACAATGCAAAGTATGGCTAATGCAGAAGCAAATATCCATGTGCCTTTTTCTAAAACATCAGTAGTTTGTTTTACTCCCATGAACTGGCTGTTAAAACCGGCAATACTGCCGCTTAAACCACCGCCTTTTGGATTTTGAATAAGTATAATTAATCCTAAGATCACACAAACAATTACGATGAGTATAAATAAAACCAGTGTCATTTCTTAACCTTTTAGTTCCTCAATTTTTGCCGCAAAGTAAGCGGATTTAGCGGGATTATTAAAACTTAATTTTTGATAAATTTGAACAGCTTGTTCCGGTTTACCTTGTTTTATTAAAACTTCAGCCATTGCTTCCGTTACAATTTCTTCCGGTTCGTTTGAATGTTCAGCAATATTTTTAACCCGGGTTTCCCCAGCTTCATCGCTGGTAAGCTCAGCCGGATTTGAATTGACACGCTTCATCTGTTTTAACCAATCAGTGAAACGCTTTAATTGCGAGCCCAGCTTATCATCTGGCTTCTCTTCCTCCAATCTTATTCCCTGCGAGCCAAAATAATCAATTCTGTGATAAGGAATATTTTCAATTTCCAGTTCAGCCGAAGATGCTAAAGGCGTTTCAAACGATGCAGCCTGCTCTTTCAGCATGCTGCTTAATTTATCATCTGTGATATCTTCTTCTTCATCGGTTTCTACAATTTCATTGTCAGCATTTAAGCTTCTGTTTTCATTTTGTTCTGCGGCTGATTGTGAAAATTCTGCCGGTTTACCTTCCATCTGGGTTAGCTCAATATTACCTGGTACTTCTATAGATTCATCTGCAGTTTCCTCGTTTAAATTGAAATTTAGCCATATATCATTTGGAAAATGCAAAGCGGCTTTGTGTAAAACTTTTTCATAATCTTGTTCTTTAGACAAGTATAACTTTTTTGCGAGCAGAAAATAAGCAGCGCCATTATATGGATGATCATTTACTTCATTCCATAATTGTTCAGTTGAAACATTTTGTAAGGATGTTGTTTGAAAAAAAAATTGCAAGATAATTTCAGACGATGAATTCATTCCCAAATCAAATGGTTTAAAAAATGAAAATATTATTCTTTACCAATTTGAAAAAATATGATTAAAAATCTGGTCGGTTAACTGGTTGATTATATCAGCTTGTAACCCCGATTCTGCCTGTTGTAATGAAAGAGTTGCAGAAAAATCGAAATCTTTACTAACAGTAAAATTATCCGTTTTATTATCAACTGTATTTGTAAAAGTTATATTTGCTGCAACTGTTAACCTGTTTGCAGCACTTTGGTTGTTACTGATTGCTGCTAACGAAACATCATACCGGCTGATATAACCTGTGATTATATAATTCGCATCATCAGAGTTTACCTGCGTAAGTTTAGTATAATTATTGATTTTTTGTTTCAGGTTGTCAGTTAACCTGGGACTTAATTGCGGATTAATGTAGCGAGCTTTATTGTCAATAAATCCCACCTTGACTGTCTTAACTTTTGAATAGTCGATAGATACATCGCGGAAAGTATAAACCCCGCAGGAAGAAGTAAAAAGTAAAAAGTAAAATGTCAAAACATAAAAAGCAATTTTGCTTGACTTAAACAAATTGTGTTTGAATTTTAAATTTTGAATTTTGAAATTTGACTTATTCATTAATATCATATTCTTTCAGCTTTCTGTATAAAGTACGTTCACTAATACCCAAATCAAGTGCTGCATCCTTTCTTTTACCACGATGTTTTTTAAGCGCTTTAATTATCAATTCTTTTTCTTTATCCATTATGTTCAGCGATTCTTCCACTTCTTCATGGGCGTGAATTTCATCTTTGTGCGGAAGAATTACCGGCTGATTTGCCTGTTGAAGATTAACCGGCAATGCTGCCGTTTGCGCAGTAGCTAAAACGGGCGCAGTATTATAATCATTTCCGTTTACTGCATAATCTCTTTGCAAAGATTCTGCCGTGTAATTTGCAGCATTGTTTGCAAGCGCAGGATTTTTCAAAATTTCTAAAAACATTTTCTTTAGTTCAGTAACATCCTTTTTCATATCAAAGAACAGCTTGTATAATATTTCCCTTTCATTATTAAATTCACTGTTTTGTTGCTGTGCATGTGCAAGCACAGGCAAGCGATTTATATTCTTTTCAGGTAAAAACTTTTGAAGATCATTTGCCGTAATAGTTTGATTTGTGCTCAACACAGATAACTGCTCTGCAATATTCTTTAGTTCACGCACATTACCGGGCCATGAATAGTTAATTAACATGTTTTTCGCCTCATCGTCCAGTTGAACCGGAGTTGTTTTATAACGCTCAGCAAAGTCAACCACAAATTTTCTAAACAATAAACTAATATCTTCTTTGCGGTCGCGCAACGAGGGAACACGAATTGGAACTGTGCTTAAACGGTAATAAAGATCTTGCCTGAATTTTCCGTTTTGTGTTGCATCATATAAATCTTTATTTGTTGCAGCAATTACACGTACATCTGTTTTTTGCACTTTAGACGAACCAACGCGAATAAATTCGCCGGTTTCCAAAACACGTAATAAGCGAGCTTGCGTACCAATCGGCATTTCGCCGATTTCATCTAAGAAAATGGTGCCGCCGCTTACCGTTTCAAAATAGCCTTTGCGAAAATCTACTGCGCCGGTGAAAGAGCCTTTTTCATGACCGAATAGTTCTGAGTCTATTGTGCCTTCAGGAATTGCCCCGCAGTTTACAGCAATAAAGGGATTATGTTTTCTTGCTGATAATGCATGTATAATTTGAGAAAATGATTCTTTACCAACGCCACTTTCGCCTACAATTAGAACGCTAAGGTCTGTTGATGAAACCTGCATCGCAACCTGTATTGCATAGTTAAGGGCCGGTGAATTTCCTATTATTCCAAACCTGTTTTTTATAGATTGTACTTCTGCCATTCTGTTTCTTAATTAAGTTGAGCAATGATATACAGCTGAAGTGTGCGACGCAAGGAACGATGCTATAAGCACAAAAGATGGTTACATAACTTATATAACCACTTCGCCAATTAATGTTGCCTGCGTAAAATCAGCAACCTTTACAAAAGCATAATCGCCGATGTTGTAATTATAATTTCCTTTTGGAAAAACAATCATTTTGTTTTGTGAGTTTCTGCCTTTCCATTCTGTTTCGCTCTTTTTGCTGTTACCTTCAATTAATACTTTAAATGTTTTGCCTACGTCTTTTTTGTTGCTTTCATAAGATAGCTTTCCCTGCAGGTCAACTATCTCTTTTAATCTTCTTTTCTTTATTTCTTCAGGAATATCATCTTTATATCTTCGTGCTGCTAATGTACCCGGGCGTTCGCTGTAAAAGAACATATAACTCATATCATACGCACTGCTTTGCATGATGCCTAATGTGTCTTCATGATCTTGCTCTTCTTCCGTACAAAATCCCGCTATAATATCTGAACTGATGCCGCAATCAGGAATAATTTCTCTTATGCGATTCACTTTTGCTTTATACCATTCACGTGTGTATGTGCGGTTCATTAATTGCAAAACACGAGTGCTTCCGCTTTGCAAAGGCAAATGAATGTAGTTGCAGATGTTTTCATATTTCGCCATGGTAAATAACACTTCATCAGTGATATCTTTTGGATGAGAAGTACTGAAGCGAACTCTTAATTGCGGAGAAACCAACGCAACTTTTTCCAACAATTTTGCAAATGTTACCATCTCATCATTCGCTTCATCAATCCAATAATAACTATCAACATTCTGACCAAGCAACGTTACTTCTTTATAACCGCGATCAAATAGATCTTGCGCTTCGTTAATAATTGAATGCGCATCGCGGCTGCGTTCCCTTCCTCTTGTAAAAGGCACCACGCAAAAGCTGCACATATTGTTGCAACCACGCATGATAGAAATGAAAGCTGTAACGCCGTTGCTGTCTAAACGAACAGGGGAAATATCAGCATAAGTTTCTTCACGGCTCAGCAAAACGTTAACCGATTTTTGACCTGTTTCTGCTTCTTCAATTAACACAGGCAGTGTTCTGTATGCATCAGGGCCGACAACAATATCAACCAGCTTTTCTTCTTCAAGAAACTTCGACTTCAATCTTTCAGCCATACAACCCAACACGCCAACGAGCATTCCGGGTTTTGCTTCTTTTATCTTCCTGAATTCAGTCAGGCGCTTACGAACTGTTTGCTCTGCTTTTTCACGAATGGAACATGTGTTCAATAAAACCAGATCAGCCTCTTCATAATTTCTTGTTGCACCAAAACCTTCAGTTTGTAAAATGGAAGCCACAATTTCACTGTCGCTGAAATTCATCTGGCAACCATAACTTTCTATATAAAATTTTTTATTGTATTGATTAACATCGTTTGCAAAAGGCGCAAATGCCTCACCCTGCCGCTGTTCGTCATGTACTTTATTTGCCACCAAATCAACCATGAAATAAAATTGAGCGGCAAAGATATTAAATTAAGACAGAGTGGCAGCAATGAAAGGGTTAAGGTTTATGAAGAAAAGTCTGGAGACTTTGCGCATAGAACTGCGAAGTCCGGAGACTTCGCATAACATCTGAAAATTAAGAGCGGAAGACGGGACTCGAACCCGCCACCTTTAGTTTGGGAAACTAATACTCTACCGGATGAGCTACTTCCGCTTTTTTACTTTATCAAATTTATAAACTCTTTAAAAATTTAGAGACTAAAGCCCCTCTCTTTTAGGAGAGGGGTTGGGGTGAGGTCGTTTTAATTTTTGTTTTCAGCCAACTTTCTTTTATTGGAATCATCCAATTATTTTCTAATTCTTTTTTTGTGCTTACAACATTATTAAAAAATAGCGTTTGCGGCGTAATAAAATTATTTTCTATTGCATAATTGAATTGCTGCCGCGGAATGATCTGCACTTTATCTTTCACAACAAATGCAAGATTTTGCCAGTTGAACATTTCAACACCAAACTGTTTTTCTATTTGCTGAATAATGCGCACCACGCTGTCAACACTGCAACCGCTAACTCCTGTGGCAGTTTCATCAGCCATTAAAATAATAAACTGCCCAAAAAACAAATTCGTATAACCTTTCACCGGCGCTCCATGCGCTTTCCAGTTTGCTACAAGGTCATTTAAAATATCTTCTATGTGTAACGCTTCGCTTAATGTAAATAAACGGTTTGCCTGGTAAATCCAAACTCTTGAATCTTCACTAAAATCTGCAGGCAATAAATGTTTGTATTCAAAATTCATAAGGCAAAATTAATTCAATTTTAGAATTACATTTATCGCCCTAATTTTGAAAAAGCCGGATGAAAATAATTATTGATAAGATACAGGAACTTTTTGTTGCTTCTACAAATAAAGCACCGCAACGCATTGAACAATTACCCCGCAGCGGCAGCGACCGCATTTATTTCAGGATATTTCATGATGATAAAACTTTTATTGCAACCTATAATCTGAACATAAAAGAAAACAAAACTTTTATTGCATTCAGCAATCATTTCAAATCAAAAAATTTACCCGTTCCTGAAATTCTATTTATAAACGATGATATAACCGCTTACATACAGCAGGATTTAGGCACGGTTTCGTTGCTTGATATGTTAGAGAAACATGAGCATGTTGATCGTGTTTTCGATTTGTATAAAAAAAGTTTGAACCAGTTAGCACGTTTGCAAATAAATGGTGACGATGATCTCGATTATGAAATATGCTTAACTGCAAAAGAATTTGGTAAGCAAGCTATTTTAAGTGACCTGTTATATTTCAAATATTATTTTCTGGATACGCTTCAGTTACCTTATGATAAGCAGGCAATGCTCGATGATTTTGATGCGCTGGCAACTTATCTCACCAAAACAGAATACAAATATTTCATGTTTCGCGATTTTCAAAGCAGGAACATAATTATTAATAATGACGAAGTTTATTTTATAGATTTCCAGGGTGGCATGAAAGGTGCATTGCAATATGATGTTGCGAGTTTATTGTGGCAGGCAAAAGCGCAATTAAGTGATGAATGGAAAAATAATTTATTGCATTATTATTTGGATGTAATTGATGAATTGCTGGCGAAGCCAATTGACCGCAATATTTTTATTGGCCAGTATGATGGTTATGTTTTAATACGCATGTTGCAGGTGTTGGGTGCTTATGGTTTCCGGGGATTGTTTGAACGCAAATCTTATTTTCTAACAAGCATTCCAATTGCTTTAAAGAATCTCAAAAAGTTTTTACAAGACAATCGTGTTGGAATCATAACACCTGAGTTAAGCAGAATGCTTGAGATCATTACCGGTCCTGAGATCATCACCCATTTCGAACCTTTCCAGGCAGATGAAAACACGCCATTGGTTGTAACGGTCAATAGTTTTTCTTATAAAAGAATATTGCCACAGGATGAAACCGGTAATGGCGGCGGATTTATTTTTGATTGCAGGGGATTATTAAATCCCGGAAGATTTGAAGAGTTCAAAGCATTTTCAGGCCGCGATAAAAAAGTAATAGATTTTTTAGAACAACGTACACGCATGAATGAATTTTTAAACGGCGTGTATGAAGTGATCAATATTTCTGTTGAAGATTATATTAAACGAGGCTTCACTAATTTAATGATAAGTTTTGGTTGCACCGGCGGTCAGCATCGCAGTGTATATGCGGCAGAGCAAACTGCAAAACACCTTAAATCTAAATACAAGGTAAAAGTGAATGTTCATCATTTGAACGAAACGAATTGGATACCCGCATCCTCTAAAGGGGAGCAAACTAAGTCTCTAAATTTTACAAGCGAATTATGAGTAATAATGCTGTTCACAGTTCTCCCTTCAGGGGGCGGAGGGGGTATGCAATGTTATTGGCAGCAGGTTTTGGTACACGTTTAAAACCTTTTACAGATCATCATCCAAAAGCATTGGCAGAAGTAAACGGCAAAACTTTATTGCAACGAAATATTGAATACTTACAGCAGTTTGGCATTTACGAAGTGATCGTGAACGTGCATCATTTTGCGGAACAAATTATTAAAAAAATAAAAGACAATAATGGTTGGGGAAGCAATATCAGTATTTCAGATGAAACAGATGCAATTTTAGAAACCGGCGGTGGTTTAAAACGTGCGTCCTGGTTTTTTAAACAAGAACAGGATTTTGTTCTGATGAATGTTGATATACTTACAGATTTACATTTAGATGAAATGGTTGCTGCTCATAAAAACAGTAATGCTTTAGCAACATTAGCAACTACAAACAGGGAAACTTCCCGTTATTTTTTATTTAATGAAGAAAATAATTTATGCGGATGGAAAAATGTAAAAACTGGCGAAGAGAAAGTCATGTGTCAAGACGAAAATTTAAATCCTAAAGCATTTAGCGGCATTCACGTAATCAACCCTGAAATATTTTCGTTGATGCAACAACAGCAACCAAAGTTTTCAATGGTTGATGTGTATCTTTCTTTATGTACAGAAAACAAAATCTTATCCTTCGATCATTCAACCTCAAAATTTATTGATGTAGGAAAACCGGAAAGTTTACAACAAGCAGCTAATCTTTTTCAATAATTATTTTATTACGTTAAAGCTTTTGCTTCATTATCATGCAGGTTGAAAATCATTATATTTGCCGCTGTACTTTTTCGATTAATGAGCGCATCATTGCCGATACAATAAACGCCTTCTGTAATAGTTGAA
>JAFBAF010000032.1 GCA_019247895.1 Parafilimonas sp.
GTTAGCAAAGCCTGCTTTCTTTTCGGGATCCTGTTCCTTGAGTGCTTTGTCAACAATTATCTCCAGGTTCTTGCCTAAATGAGAGAATTTCGGATAGCGTTTTGGGTAAGGCAAAGGATCGGGCTTTTGCTTATATGTCTCTTTGGTTGGTTTTGGATAAGGGCTGTCAACATCGAGTTTAAAATCACTTATAAAAAAAAGATGATCCCATAACTTATGCCTGAAATCTTCAACGTTTTTCAAGTGTGGATTTAGAAACCCCATCAGTTCAATAACCACTTGTGTTTGCTCTTGCCTTTTTTGTTTGTCTTCAATCGTGAGAAGGTATTCCACCATTTTCTGTATGTGGCGGCCATATTCACGCATGCTCATATCGCTGCGTGTTGTATTGTATTCCATTAAAAAAAATTAGGTCACAAATGTATGTAATAACTATGATTATGCATAGCAGTTTAACGTGTTCCCCATTCCCACAAACCAAATAAAATTTTTTTATCCGGTAAACGGCCTGATTGTTTTAATGATAAAATGATTTGTCCGCGATGATGCGCCTCATGCGCCAGCAGGTAACCAAGAAATGCATAAGGATGCGGTTTAAAGTTCTTGATTTTGTTTTCCCTGAAACCTTTGGCCAACAATTTTTCAATAGCCGGTGCACTATCTGCTAACGAAACTGCAAGTAATTTTTTTCTGATTTTTGTTTTTTCAATTTTTTCAAGACCATCCAATAATTCTGGTGCTGAGGCTTTTAACCACATTAACCGCACATTATGAATATGTGCAAACTGCTCACCAACATTTCTGCCTTTTGATGCAGCTATGTCGGTTAAATGCGCATCATCAATATTATCCAATAAGTAAAGGTTGATGCGATTGTTAATGTTCCATGTATCAATGTGTTCATTCATATATTTACCAGCCGCCGCTGGCACCGCCGCCGCCGCTGCTTCCTCCGCCAAATCCTCCGAAACCACCACCACCGCCGAATCCGCCACCGCCACCAAAACCACCACCCCAGCCGCCGCTGCTTCTTCCCCAATTTCCACCACCTAAAAACATTCCGGGTATCCACCAGCCGCCAAAACCTCTGCGGCTAATCATACCACCACCGCGGCCACCTCTCCGGCCAAATACAATTATAAATATGATAATCATGATTATAACCCCAAGAATGTTTCCTCCCTTACCGCCATTTTCCTTTTGCGTACCGCGTTCTTTATATTCACCGGCCGCCGCCTTTTCTAATGAATTAACGGCTTCGTCAATGCCGCCGTAATAATCTCCATTTTTGAAATTTGGTCTTAAGTCGTTTTCAAGAATATCGTTTGACTGAAGGTCAGTAATTGCGCCTTCTAATCCATAGCCGACTTCGATACGAAATTTTTTATCATTTTTTGAAATAAGAAGAAGAACGCCATTATTATGTTTAGAACCACCAATGCCCCAACTCCGGAAAAGCTTGTTTGCATAATCAGCTACATCATCGCCATCGAGATCGTTAACAGTAACTACTGCAATTTGATTGCTTGTAGAATCATTAAATGCGTCTAATTTTTGTTCAAGAATATTTTGTTGATCCCGTGAAAGTAAACCTGCTGCATCTACAACCAATCTTGGCGGATTTGGTTTGGGTAAAATATTTTGCGCCGAAAGATGAACGGCGCATGCAAGCATAAAAATGAGATATAAAAGACGTTTCATTTTGCTATTGAATAATAAAAGAGATGCTTTTAAAATTTAAACCCATTGATGACATGAAAATATATTGCAGAAATGTTGCGACGCAACGAACGATGCTATGAAAAACCGATGCCTGTAACCTTAAACTTTTCATATTATATCAATTTCCAAACACAATATCATCTGGCAATTCATTTTTGTCTGTTGCTGAATCGTAAGGAAAATGTGTTTTAAGCAACTGCCCGGTTTTAGAAATTACTTCAATCAAGCCTTCGGCATAATTGTCATTTTTAAACTCGCTTATCATGGCATGCACTGCATTGTTCCAAAATTGCTGCCCGGCTTTTTGATATATGCCTTCATCCGCAAACACTGCCATTTCGCGATGCACGGTTGCAACGTAAATCAACACGGCATTCCTGTTTGCAGTTTCATGCATATTTAAATGCAAAAAGATTTCAGCTGCCCGATCTAAAGGATCAACAAAACGGTTTTTGCTCTCAACATATAACCTTACTTCGCCGCTGGTTTGTTGTTCTGCTGCACGAATGGCATCAACAATTTTAGCTTCTTCTTCATCAGAAAAAAACTTTTTTTGCTTGCGCTTGAGAAGTGAAAACATCAGCAGAAATTATTTAGTATCGAAATTAATGTCAGGCGCTTTTTCACTTCCGGCATCTGCCTTATAATATGGTTTTGGCTGGAAATGAAATATACCGGCAAATATGTTATTGGGAAAATGTTGAACCTGGTTGTTAAAATCAGTTGCAGCATCATTATAATCCCTTCTTGCTATATTAATGCGGTTTTCCGTGCCTTCAATCTGTGCCTGGAAATCACGAAAAGCCTGCGTTGTTTGTAATTGCGGGTAGGCTTCTGCTACCGCAAGCAAGCGGCTCATAGCACCTTGCAACTGACCTTGCGCTTGTTGATATTGAACGATTGAATTTGAGTCATTCAAATCAACATGAACACTTGTTGCTTTTGAACGTGCTTCAATAACCGCAGTTAAAGTTGACTTTTCAAAATTTGCAGAGCCCTGAATTGTTTTTACAACACTATTGTATAAATCAGTTCTGCGCTGATAATTAGTTTCAACATTGCTCCACGCCTTTTGAACGTTATTATTTCCAGTGACCAAATTATTATAGCTGCTGCAGCCACAACCACCTAATATTAAAACCACTGCAATAATTACTATTAAAACCAAATTTGATGTTTTCATTTCTAATTTGAATTTTTGATTGTTAAAGATATTATCAAAACGAATACCCCGCATTTCAATTATGACGTTTCGTCACCTGTATCTGCAATAAATATTTTTGATACACTGCTGCAAATAGTTTGAAAATTATTTTAATTCCAGCAAAACACAGGTGGAGTTTCCTGTTTGATGATCAACGATATTAATTGCAGTATTTGGATTGAAGAAAATATATTCTCCGGCTCTGAGATGTTCAATTCCTGTGTTTATTTCTCCGGAAATACAAACTAATAAATGCGCACAACTGCCGGCAGGAATATTTAATGGAGAAGTTTTGCTAACATCAAATTTATACACACGCACTAATTTTCCATTTATAGTTGTTTCAACATTGCTTAAAGCAGTACATGAATCGGATGCTGGTTCTTTCTTTATCAATTCAATATCCATTACATGAAAAACATTGCTGCCTGCATTAAAAACTCTATGTGTAACGGTATGCTCGTTATAAGCTGCAAATCTTGTTTGGCCCGCTAAAACTTCGGCGGCTTGAGTTGGCTGTTCACCAGTTATTTGCGAACCTATAATGGAATTTGAAATATGCACCATAACAGATGGGGCTGCATGAATGTGATATAAAGTTGTATCTCCGGGGTTGATATGCACATCAAGCAAACGTACATAATCATTTACCAAAACAGGTTTATGATGCGGCTCTTTTATAACGGGAACCTGCGCATGTATTTTGTTAAATGAAACGATTGCAAACAAACACAGAAGATACTTCATACAAAGAGTTTGAGTATTAAAGTTATTGAAATAAAAAAGCGATTGAATATTCAACCGCTTTAAAAAAGCATTTATCGTTCTAAGCATTAATAGCTGCAATTCCCGGCAACTCCTTTCCTTCGAAAAACTCAAGCATAGCGCCGCCGCCGGTTGATACATAACTTACTTTGTCAGCATAACCGAACTGGTTAACTGCCGCAACGCTATCACCGCCACCAACCAATGAATATGCACCTTTCTGTGTTGCTTCAACAACAGCTTTTGCAATGCCTTTTGTTCCGTGTTGAAAATTATCCATTTCAAAAACACCCATTGGTCCATTCCATAAAATTGTTTTTGCATTATGAATAACTTTTGTAAACATATCGCAAGCCATAGTGCCAATATCTAAACCCATCCAACCATTCGGAATAGTAGTGCTCATCGAGGAAGAAACATTTGCATCAGCAGCAAACTTGTCGGCGATGATTGAGTCACTTGGCAAATGAAGACAAGTATTATTTTCTGCTGCTTTGTCCATAATTTCTTTTGCAGTTTCAATGCGATCATCTTCGCACAATGACGCACCGATATGGCCGCCTTCAGCTTTAAAAAAAGTGTAAGCCATTCCGCCGCCAATTATAATATCATCTGCAGTATTGATGAGATTTTCAAGGATCAAAATTTTGTCGCTTACTTTTGCGCCGCCGATAATTGCAACAAAAGGTTTTTCTGCACGCTTCATTATTTTTTCCGCAGCGTTAATTTCACTTTCCATAAGCAAGCCAAACATTCTTTTTTCTTTTGGAAAGAACTTAGCAATTATTGCCGTTGATGCATGTGCACGATGTGCCGTTCCAAATGCATCATTCACATATACATCACCCAGCTTTGATAATTTTTCTGCGAATGCTTCATCGCCTTTTTCTTCTTCTTTATAAAAGCGCAAATTTTCCAAGAGTAAAACATCGCCGGGTTTTAATGCTGCAGCTTTTTGTTCAGCATCATTGCCAATACAATCATCTGCAAATAAAATTTCCTTTCCATCAAGCAATTCACTTAAATGATTTATTAAATGCTTTAATGAATATTTATCTTCAGGCCCTTCTTTTGGTCTTCCCAAATGACTCATTAAAATAACGCTGCCACCATCATTCAAAATTTTTGTTATGGTTGAAATTGCCGCTGTCATTCTTGTATCATCTTTTATTTCGAAAGTTTTTTTATCGAGCGGAACATTAAAATCAACGCGGATAAGTGCTTTTTGATCAGCGAAATTGTATTCAGAAAATTTGCTCATAAATTTAAATTGGGAGTGTAAAAGTAAGCACCGCAATTTTAATTTTGAAACCTTAGTTGCGCAATGATATGCAGCAGAAGGGAGTGACACAACGAAGATGCCACAAAGTGCTGAAGAAGGTATCATAATTATTTGAAATATTTTCTGAGACATACTTTTATATTCGCTTTTAAATATGAAGTCTTCACTAAAAAGATGGTGGCTTTCCCCTTTAACTTTACTTATTTGCATTGTTGCACTTCATTTATTTGCTTTACGCGGAGATTGGGTGGAAAAAATTTACAGCAGTTATATTTACCAGCCGATTGCTTTTGTATTGCGCATACTTACAAGCTGGTTACCATTTAGTGTTGGTGATGTGCTGTATGGTGCCGCTTTTTTGTGGCTGTTAATTAAAACTATTCAATTCTTTTTTCGCAAACCAACATGGCCGAAATTTTTTGTAGCACTGCGAAATCTTTTGGTAAAATGTTTATGGGTGTATTTGATATTTTTATTAGCATGGGGATTAAATTATTATCGTTATGGTATTGGGTATAAACTAAAAATTTATCCCGGCATGTATAGCACCGGAGATTTAAAAACTGTTATAGCGAAAATGCGTGACCAGTTAAATATGAACAGGAAATTGATAGACAGCCTGCATCTTAATTACCCCGGTCACACAAACCTTTTTAGGGAGGCAATTCAATTATATGATTCTGCAAAAATTCACTATCCATATTTAACCTATAAGCATGCTGACGTAAAAAACATGTTATCAGGTTTTGTTGGAAATTATTCGGGTTTTCTTGGTTACTACAACCCCTTTACCGGCGAAGCGCAGGTGAATACTGCAACGCCGGTGTTTACAACTCCGTTTACTACATGCCATGAAATTGGCCACCAGCTTGGGTTTGCAAGCGAAAGTGAAGCAAGCTTTGTAGGTTATCTTGCTATACAATCGGGCAATTCCCCCATATTTAAATATTCGGTGTACTTTGATTTGTTTGCTTTTGCAAATGGCGAACTATTCAACCGCGATTCTGTTGCAGCCAAACAAAACGTGAAGCTGCTGGATACACTGGTTAAAAAAGATTATGCCGAATACAGGAAGTATTTAAGTGAATATAAAAACCCGGTAGAGCCTTTGCTTACAAAACTGTATGGCAATTATTTAAAGGCGCATAACCAACCCAAAGGAATTCAAAGTTATGATGAAGTAGTTGCGTGGGTAATTGCTTACTATAAACAATTTGGGAAAATATAGGCCTAATATTTTTCCATCACGCCTAAACCAAACAAAGCAAAATCATATTTTACAGGATCGGATGCATCGTACTTTTTGAGTTTATCAGTTAGTTCAATTGCTGCCTGCCAATCGGTTTGTTTGCGTTGTAATAAATTCAATCGTTTCGCAACTCTTGCAACATGTACATCAACAGGGCAAATTAATTGCGATGGTTTTAAGTGCTTCCATAAACCAAAATCAACACCTTTATTGTCATTACGCACCATCCAGCGCAAGAACATATTTAACCGTTTGCAGTTTGATTTTTTTTCCGGCGTTGCAATATGCTTTTTTGTTCTTGCAGGCACATCTTTCAAACTAAAAAAATAATGATGAAAACCAATCAGCATTTGCTCAACTTCATCTCCCCATTTTGTAAAAGCAGTTTCCAAAGATGGGTGGTGACGAAAATGGAACTGTAAAAATTCAATGAAGTATAAAAGATCAGTTGAGTTAAATGTTCGATGCTTAAATTCAAGTAATCTTTTCAACCGGTTCAAATCGCCGTTCACACAAAATTCATACGGTTGCATATTCATCAACTGCATTAATTGTGTTGATTTATTAATAATCGTTTTACGATTTCCCCAGGCAAAAACAGCAGCAAAAAATCCGGCAATTTCTATGTCTTGCCTTTTTGTAAAAAGATGCGGAATACTTATCGGATCTTCTTTTATAAATGATGGCTGGTTGTATTGTTTAACCTTACCATCTAAAAAAAATTTAAGGTTGTTATGTGTAAGATCATTCATCTTCAATGCAAAAGAAACACATGTGTATAATTTAACCAAAGCCTCATAAAAAAAATGATTGCAGCTACTTAAATTGCATGTTGCTATGGATAAGTTTATTGTTTCTGCAAGAAAGTACCGGCCTCAAACCTTTGATACGGTTGTTGGTCAGCAACACATAACGACCACATTAAAAAACGCCATTAAAAATAATCAACTGGCGCATGCATTTTTATTCTGCGGCCCTCGTGGCGTAGGTAAAACAACATGTGCACGTATTCTTGCAAAAACAATCAATTGTGAAAATCTGCAACCGGATGGTGAAGCATGCAATCATTGTAATTCATGCAAAAGCTTTAATGAAGGAACATCTTTAAATATTCATGAACTTGATGCAGCGAGCAATAATTCTGTTGATGATATACGAACGCTGGTTGAGCAGGTTCGCTTTATGCCGCAGGCGGGAAAATACAAAGTGTATATAGTAGATGAAGTACACATGCTAAGTTCCGCAGCTTTTAATGCATTTTTAAAAACCCTGGAAGAGCCGCCACCCTATGCAATTTTTATTTTAGCCACGACTGAGAAACATAAGATTATCCCAACTATTTTATCGCGTTGTCAAATTTTTGATTTTAAGAGAATAACAACAAACGATACAGTCGAACATTTAGAAGAAATTATTAAGAAAGAAGATATCAAGGCAGAAAAATCGGCCTTACAAATTATTGCGCAAAAAAGCGAAGGCTGTATGCGTGATGCGCTGAGTATTTTGGATAAGATAGTAAGTTTCACCAATGGCGAAGTGAACTATCAAAATACGCTGGAGCACCTGAACATTTTAGATGACGATTATTATTTTAAATTGTTGGATAACCTGTTGCAACAGGATGTTGGTGAAGCAATGTTATTGTACGATGAAATAAACAGTAAAGGCTTTGAAGGTGATATGGTGCTGAATGGTTTTGCTGAATTCATTCGAAACCTTTTGGTAAGCAAAAATCCAAAAGCTGCGGCGTTACTTGAGGTGGTAGAAGGAATGCAGGAAAGATATACTTCAAAAGCCGAACAGGTAAGCATGAGTTATTTGGTAAGTGCGTTGAACATTTTAAATGATTTTGAGATCAATTATAAAATGGCGCGCAATAAACGGTTGCACGTTGAGTTGGCTTTGATCAAATTAAACTACCTGCAACAAGCCCTGGAACTGGTAAGCGATAATGGCTCCGTTATTAAAAAAAAACGAGTTGATGCGCCGGTAATTCAAAAAATAAAAAATATTCCAACAGAAAGTATAAAGCCCGTAACAGAATCGAAACTGTTTATTAAAGAACAACCTGCTACAGCAAAAGCTGAAGAAAAACAGATTGCCCAACCAACACTAAATTCAGTTAATGAAACTTCGCCAAAATACAATTTACCCAAAAGCAAAAATGGAGAAAGCCTGCTTGAAACATTACGCAAAAAAATAAGTTCTGAATATAATATTGAAGAAGTAAAAGATGCCGAAGCATTACATATTTCGAGGCTTAAAGAAGTTTGGAATAATTATGCAAATAACCTGGAAAGCCAGCCAAATAAACATTCTACGGTTCAAACTTTCAGAACAGCAAAACTGCAGGTTGAAGCCGATAACTTTTTTACAATAACGGTTCATGCACTTACACAGCAAAAATTTATTGAGCAGGAAAAAACAATGTTATGCGATTTTATTCAGCAAGCATTTAATAATCGCAGCATCAATTTTAAAATACTGGTTGAAGCAGGTAAGCAGGAAGAAATTCCAATACATCTTACATTAAACAGCCGGCAGAAATTTGAACGCATTGCTGAAAGATATCCTTTGGTAAGAGAATTAAAAAACAGGCTCAATCTTGATCTTGATTATTAAAAAGGCAGAAGTAAGTGGTAAGAAATAAGATGCAGGATGCATGCAATTCATACTTATTACTTCATTCTCCCTACGTCTTCACCCTTATTTGGTTTAACAATTTTCTGGTAATACTTACACACCGGCTTCAAACCACATTCATCACATTTAGGATTGCGTGCCACGCAAATATATCTTCCATGTAAAATAAGCCAGTGATGCGCTTTGTGTACCAACTCTGTTGGTATAAATTGAAGTAATTGTTTTTCTGTGGCAAGCGGTGTTTTCGCATTTACTGTTAAACCAATTCTTGCGGCCACACGAAACACATGTGTATCAACCGCCATGTTCGGTTGTTTGTCGATAACAGAAGTAATAACATTTGCTGTTTTTCTGCCAACGCCGGGCAATTTTATTAGTTTTTCAACAGCCATGGGAATTTCACCGCCAAAATCCTGCATCACCATTTGCGCCATGGCAATTAAATGCTTTGTTTTATTGTTTGGATAAGAAATACTTTTGATAAAAGGGAGTAGTTCATCGAATGTTGCGCGGGCCAATTCTTTAAGCGTCGGATATCTTTTAAAGATTGCAGGTGTTGTAATATTTATCCGTTTATCGGTGCATTGCGCTGAAAGAATTACAGCAACCAATAACTCGTATGCATTATCATAAACGAGCTCCGTTTCGGCTATGGGAAAATTTTCCTCGAAGTATTCAATGCAGAATTGGAAACGTTCCTTGCGGGTCATAAAAAAATTTCTGTTCAACGCCTAAATTAGCCTTTGAACAGAAATTTTCTAAAAATTATTATACGGTGACAGGCTTGCGCATTGCATAACGCATAATTGCGCTTATGGTTTGCTGGCGTGGCGACTGTAAATTCATTGAATTGAGACGTGCAAAAGCTTCTTTCAAAACATTGTATTTTTCACGTAAGGTCCAGTTAGAGAGTAACTCTTCTGTCATTACTTCACTTTGTGCGCTGTCTAACTCACCAGCCTGGTATAATAATAAATCTTCCGGAGTAAAATTTGGCATAATCAAAAATTTTAGTAAACAATTTTTACTCACAGAATATTGGACAGCTTTCGCTTGGTAAACAGATACATTATTAAAACGGCGGCAAGGTTATATTATTGTTTATTTTCCGAATTTTTTTGATCGTTTTGCGGCACTACCACAAAAACATCTTCATTATCTCTTTTGAGCAGGTATTTCTCACGGGCATATTTTTCGAGGGCAGCAGCGTTATTTTGAAGATCGGAAAGATTTTTTTTGGTTTGATCTATTTCTTGCTGGTAAAAATTTTTGCTGGTTAACAGTGCTTTAAGCTGGCGCTGATGATCCATCTGCACAAAAATATCATTATGATCTATAAACAGCATTAAAACGATAAATGCCGTTAAGGCAATGATATACTTATTGCGAAAAAATTTGATGGTTCTCAGCATACAAAGATCGTTGACAGGTTAAAATTACAGTTTCTGCCAACGATTTATAGAAACGTGTGGATATGTTGATAAATTGTAAAGCTCATCCCAACCTTCCCCAAAGGAGAAAGGCAAGAAAAAATATTATTTCCCGAAACGGATTTTTCCGTTAGGATAAATACCGCTTTTGCCCAATTCTTCTTCAATACGCAATAGCTGGTTGTATTTCGCCATTCTATCTGTTCTTGAAGCCGAACCGGTTTTAATCTGGCCGCAATTCAATGCCACAGCCAAATCTGCGATTGTAGTGTCTTCAGTTTCACCGCTGCGGTGGCTCATTATAGTTGTATAGCCGTTTGTTTGCGCCAATTGCACAGCATTGATTGTTTCGGTAACCGTACCAATCTGGTTCACCTTAATTAAAATGCTGTTGGCAACATTGTTGGTAATTCCACGCTGTAAAATTTTCGTATTTGTAACGAAAAGGTCATCGCCAACCAATTGAACTCTTTTACCGATGGCATCGGTCAATTTTTTCCAGCCAACCCAATCTTCTTCCGCCATTCCGTCTTCAATAGAAATGATGGGATATTTGTTTACCCACTCTGTCCAATACGCCACCATTTCGTCGCTGCTTATTGTTTTGCCGCTGCTTTTATAAAATTTATACTGATCATTAAAATACATTTCACTGCTGGCAGCATCAAGCGCAATTGCAATTTGTTCACCTACTTTATAACCGGCAGCATCAATTGCCTGCAACACAGTTTCAATGGCTTCTTCATTGCTTTGAATATCCGGCGCAAAACCGCCTTCATCACCAACATTTGTGCTGTAACCTTTTTTCTTTAAAACACTCTTCAGTTTATGGAAGATTTCAACGCCCCAGCGCAAGCCTTCACTAAAATTGTTTGCACCAATTGGCACGATCATGTATTCCTGGTAATCAATTTTATTATCTGCATGAACGCCGCCGTTCAAAATGTTCATCAGCGGCATGGGAAGCACTGTTGCATTTACACCGCCGAGGTAACGGTACAAAGGAAGATCAGCTTCTATTGCAGCCGCTTTTGCAGCCGCCATTGAAACAGCCAGCGTTGCATTAGCGCCGAGCTTGCTTTTATTGTCTGTTCCGTCAACTTCTATAAGTCTTGCATCAATACCCGTTTGATCGCTTACATCAAAACCCGTTAATTGATCCGAAATAATTTTATTTACGTTTGATACCGCTTTCAAAACTCCTTTTCCAACATATACTTTATCGTCTGCATCACGTAATTCAACCGCTTCGTGAATACCTGTTGATGCGCCACTCGGTACTGCCGCACGACCTAAAACGCCGGCTTCAGTTATAACATCGGCTTCAACGGTTGGGTTACCGCGGCTGTCTAAAATTTGTCTTGCATGAATTTTAATAATGCTGCTCATAATATCTTGTTTTATTGAAAAAAATGTATGTTGCCGGCTGCCGTTCGTTGCTCATCTTCGTTGTGTCACTCCCTTGTACTCATGTGCAGATGGCAGCTTTAGCGTGCAAAGAAACAATGTTATTGTGAAATGAAAAATTGTTGAAATACTATCAATTAAATCGCTTCAAATAAAATTATTTTTCAGCCGATATAATTAAAGCAGCATAACTAAAAATCAGTTTTCCATTAATGAGCTTTTTATTGCAATCTTCGATCAACTCATCTTTTATTTGTTTGCGTGTTGCTTCATCAGTTTTATTTAATGCGCTTATAGTTGATTCAGACATTTCCGTTCTGTTCAACCAATAATTTTCTGGAGTTCCAAAATCTATTTTACCGGAAATAGTTTCTTCTTTTACATTTTTAAAACCTGCCTTTTCAAATAACTGTTTCATCAAACCAACCTTTGCGCAACGAAACATTCCCGGAGCATCTGCAGATGGTTTTGAAACTTCAATATGTTTTGATAATATTTTCGTGATTGTTGTTGACCAATCATTATTTTCAGGTGCAGCCCAAACAGAAATCGCAACCTTGCCACTGTCTGCACACACACGATGCATTTCATTTGCTGCCAACTGCATAGCAGGAAAAAACATAAAGCCCATTCGGCAACTTATTTTATCAAAAAAATTATCTCTGAAAGGAAGATTGGAAACATCTGCAACTTTAAATTCAATATTATTGATATCATGTTCATCTGCATAATTACGAGCAAGAGTTAGCATTTCTTCCGATAAATCGGTTGCATATACTTCACCATTCTTCGCAATAGCTGCAATAGAAAATGCAGGCTCGCCGGTTCCTGATGCAATGTCTAAAACAACATCATTGCTTTTTATATCCAACGCCTTTATAATTGCATCGCCCATTGGCTTTAAAAAGTTCATAGTAAAGTCATTCCATTTCTTCCAGCCATCAGAAACTTTATTCCATCTTTCTTTTTGTTCATCGCTTATTGACTGTAGTTGATCATTCATAATTTAATTATTTACTAAATCCAAAAATTCATCTTCGCTAATAACTTTAATTGTATTTATTTTTTTTGCTTTTTCTAATTTGCTTCCGGCGTCTTCGCCAACAACCAAATAATTTAATTTGCTGCTAACGCCGCTAACAATTTTGCCGCCATGTTTTTCAACCAACTCTTCTGCTTCTGTGCGTTTAAGTTTGTTTAATGTTCCTGTAAATAAAAATGTTTGTTCGCTTAATGTATTTGATGAAGCAGTTTGCTTTTTGGTGTTCTTCATATTCAAACCTAATTCCTGCAAACGTTTTAAGATTTGAATATTATCATCGTTTTGAAAGAAACCATAAATACTTGTTGCTACTTTAATACCAATGTCTTCAAGATTTTGTAAATCTTCAATGCTCATTGTTGCGAAATCAAAAATTTCTTTTACAGCATTGGCTAAAGTTTTTGCAGTTGTTTCACCAACATAACGAATACCTAAAGCATATATCAAACGATGCAATGGTTGTTGTTTTGAATCTTCAATTGCTGTTCTTAAATTATCAATCGACTTTTTTCCGAAACCTTCCAGTTCACCAATCTTATCAAAATTCAAAGTATAGATAGAAGGAATATCACTCAACAATTTAAGCTCATAAAATTTTACCACGTTAGCAGCACCGAAATGTTTTATATCCATTGCA
>JAFBAF010000055.1 GCA_019247895.1 Parafilimonas sp.
TTCCATCTTAGGCATGCCTTCAAGCACACCCACTTCGCCAAGACGTTCAGCAAATTTTAAAAGTAGTAATTCGCCGCGTTCTTTAAACATAATAGCACGTCCTTTAAACTGAACATACGCTTTCACCTTATCGCCTTCTTTCAAAAAACGTTCAGCATGTTTTATCTTAAAATCAAGATCATGATCATCGGTACCCGGTGTAAAGCGAATCTCTTTTACTTCGCTTTGCTTGGCATTGGCCTTCATTTCTTTTTCTTTACGCTTCTTCTCGTAAAGAAATTTCTTGTAGTCAATTGCTTTACAAACCGGCGGGTCTGCGGTGGGTGAAATTTCTACTAAATCAAGTTCCAGTGCCTGCGCAATTTTAAGAGCTTCTTGCGTAGGATAAACACCAACAGTAACGTTGTCGCCAACTAATCTGACCTGTGGTACACGGATTCTTTCGTTTATACGATGTTCAGGCTCCGGCTGCCTGTTAAAACGAGGATTAAATCTTCCTCTCTGTGGTAATGCCATTCAGTGTTTTTTCGTGAATAATTATTGTTTGTTTTTAGTGGTTAATTAAAATCGTCTGTAAAACTAATTTATTTTCTTTCTGTAATTTCTTCTTTCAGCAAATTAATAAATTCTTCAATTGTCTGCGATTCTGGTTCTGTTTTATTGTGTTTTCTTATAGCCAATTTACGCTCAGTAGTTTCTCTTTCACCAATTACAAGCATGTAAGGTATTTTGCTTAATTCAGCATCGCGAATTTTCTTGCCAACTTTTTCGCTGCGTTCATCAGTCTCTACACGAATGCCTGCTTTTTTAAGTTGAGTAAAAACTTCTTTGGCATAAGGTAGAAATTTATCACTGATTGGAAGAATTTTCACTTGTATCGGCGATAACCAAAGCGGAAATCTTCCTGCATAATGTTCTAATAAAAAGCCGATGAAACGTTCATGTGTTCCCAATGGAGCACGATGAATTACCAATGGAATATCTGGTGTATTATCAGGTGTTGTAAATGTCAAACCAAAACTTCTTGGCTGCGAAAAATCAACCTGGTTTGTTGCAAGTGTAAACTCACGACCAATCACGCTGTAAATCTGAACATCTATTTTAGGTCCGTAAAATGCAGCTTCATCAGCCACTTCAACAAACGGAATTTTAGATTCAATTAAAACCTGTCGAACCATTTCTTCAGTTTCTTTCCACAGTTCAGGTTCATTGACATATTTAATGCCCAATTTTTCTTTTGAGTGGAGTGATAAACGCATCACGTATTTATCAATCCCAAAAATGTTGAAATACTTTAAATACATATCATTCACCGCACGAAACTCATCTGCAAATTGTTCTTTGCTGCAGTAGATGTGCGCATCATTCATATGCAAACAACGAACACGCATCAACCCAAATAATTCACCGCTTTGTTCGTAACGATAAACCGTTCCATATTCAGCCAAACGATATGGTAAATCGCGATAGCTTTTTGGCTCTGCTGCATATATTTTATGGTGATGCGGACAGTTCATTGATTTCAAATAATACTTCTCTCCTTCCAATTCCATCGGCGGATACATGCTGTCTGCATAATACGGCAAGTGTCCGCTGGTTAAGTACATACTTTCCTTTGCGATGTGCGGTGTAACAACACGTTTATAACCGCCAGCTTCTTCTGTTTCTTTTGCAAGCTTTTCAAGCTCTTCAATAATTACCGTTCCGTTCGGCATCCACATAATTAAACCCTGGCCAACATCATCATCCATAGTATAAATATTTAACTCTTTTCCAAGCTTACGATGGTCGCGTTTCTTTGCTTCTTCTACCATCGCTAAATATTCATCCAGTTCTTTTTGAGATGGAAATGATATGCCGTATAAACGCGTAAGCTGTTTATTTTTTTCATCGCCTTTCCAATATGCACCAGCGATATTTGTTAGCTTAATGGCTTTTATAAAACCTGTTGAAGGAATATGCGGCCCGCGACATAAATCAGTGAAATTTCCCTGCGTATAAAATGTGATGTTGCCATCTTCTAAATTCTGCAACAAGTCCAGTTTATATTCATCACCTTTCTGCGTGAAGTATTCAACCGCCTCTGCTTTTGGAGTTTCTTTTCTTATGTATTGATTGTTTTGTTTGGCGAGTTCATTCATCTTCTTTTCAAGCGCTTTCAAATCTTCTTCCGTAATTTTTTTATCGCCTAAATCCATATCATAATAAAAACCATTATCCACCGGCGGACCAACCCAAAACTTTACACCGGGAAACATGCTTTCTACAGCCTCCGCCATGAGGTGCGCAGTAGAATGCCAGAACGTTGATTTGCCTTCAGCGTCATTCCATGTCAACAATTTCAATGTTGCATCTTCATTAATTGGCCGTGTTGCATCCCATGTTTTTCCATTAACATTGGATGCAATAATTTTTCTTGCCAAACCTTCGCTGATTGATTTTGCAATATCCAGCGCAGTAACGCCACTTTCATATTGCCTTACAGCACCATCCGGAAACGTAATATTTATCATAAATTATTAAGTCAAAATTCAAAGTAAAAACATAAAATAGGGTTGCAAAAGTAAGAAATGATTGTGGAGAAGAGATGCTAATTAAACTGTCTTCAGCATTCACCATTCTGCTCTTGCAGTTGCGGTAACAGAAAGATCAGCATAATCTTTTGCAAGAAACTTATAATAAGCAGTAATAGCGATCATCGCGGCATTATCAGTACAATATTCAAACGCAGGATTAAACGTTTGCCAGTTGTACTTTTCGCCATATTCTTTTAGAGCATTTCGCAAACCTTTGTTTGCACTTACACCACCTGCAATACAAACTTGTTTGATACCTGTTTGTTCTGTTGCTTTCTTTAATTTTTTCATTAGGATATTAATAATAGTAAATTGAACAGAAGCACATAAGTCATCAACATTGTTTTCGATAAAGTTTTCATCTTTCAATTTTTCATCACGCAAAAAATATAATACGGATGTTTTTAATCCGCTAAAAGAAAAATCTAAGCCTTGTATCTGAGGTTCTGCGAATTTGAATTTTTTCGGATCACCGTTTTGTGCATGTTTATCAATCAACGGGCCGCCCGGATATGGAAGTCCCAGCATCTTTGCTGATTTATCAAATGCTTCACCTGCAGCGTCGTCAATTGTTTCACCAATAATTTCTAATTGTGTTGGTGAATGTGCAACAACAATTTGTGTGTGACCACCACTAACTGTTAAACATAAAAATGGAAATGTTGGTTTTGGTTCTGCAATTAAATTTGCCAATACATGCGCTTGCATATGATGCACTGCAATTAATGGTTTATTTAATGCAAGCGATAATGATTTTGCAAATTGCGAACCAACCAATAAACTTCCAATTAAACCAGGAGCTTGTGTAAAAGCGATTGCATCTATAGTTGACAGTTGACAGTTGGCAGTTGACAGTGCAGCATCAACAACGGGAACAATATTTTGCATGTGTGCACGACTGGCTAACTCCGGTACAACGCCGCCATATTGTTCATGCACTTTTTGATTAGCAATGATGTTTGAAAGAATTTTTCCATCAATACATACAGATGCTGATGTTTCATCGCATGAAGATTCTATTGCTAAGATTGTAGTTGACAAATTGAATAGTTGTTATATTAATCGCAAAATTATTTCAAAACTATTAACTTAATCAACAAATCAACTTTACTTGCTCCTTATCGCTACAACAGGGTTCATGCGGGCAGCAATAGATGCAGGTATAATTCCGGAAAGAATTCCAAGTATTACGCAGATTGAAAATGCGAGTAAAATAATTCCACCAGATATAATAATGGGAAATGGAAGCACAGCACTTAATATGGCTGCTAACCCCCAAACCATTAATAAACCAATAAAACCACCGATAATGCAAAGAAATGCGCTTTCTAATAAGAACTCCAATAATATTGTTCTGCTTTTTGCGCCTATAGCTTTTTTCAAACCTATCTGGCTTGTACGTTCACGCACGGTAACAAACATAATATTAGCAACGCCAAATGCACCTACAATCAGGCTTAAACCGGCAATTGCCCAACCACCAACATTTACTGATGCAAAAAAACCATTAATTGAAGAAGTGCCGATTAAGTTTACGTCATTTAAAGCAAAATTATCATCCTGCTTGGGGCTCAATCTTCTTACTTGCCGCATCACCCCTTTTAATTCATCTACCAATGCCTGGGAAGGAATATTTGCTTTGCCTTTCACCATAATAAACGGATCAGTATTTCTATCCATCACGTTATAAATACTCGCATAATAGTAATACGTAAGCAGCATTGAATGATCATAATCAAAACCGCCTAACATGTGCCCCTCCTTACCTATTACACCAATTATATTTACGCGATGCTGATTAAATGTTACCGATTTTCCAACAGCTCTTTCGGGCGTTCCGAATAACTGGATCGCGTTTTCATAACCTAAAACAGCAACGGCAGAACCACGGAGGAATTCTGTTTCGGTGAAGTATCGCCCGGCAGCAATATCTATTTCCTGGATCTTGTCATATTCATTACTTACACCGTAAATATTTACATTTTGCAATTCGGAATTTCCGTAATCAAGATTAGTTTGCATATTTGTGCAGTACGCAACATTTTCAGCCAGTGTACTTCTTTCCTTTATATATTTTACGTCCTGGTAAACAGGCATAGGACGGTTTACAAATTTCCACCACGGATAATCTGCATCGTTCGTGTACTCCCATTTATCAACATAAATTGTATTGGTGCCAAAAGCGTTGATGTCGGTTTGAATTTTATCTTTTAAGCTACCAACCGTTGCCAGCACGCTGATGATACAAAAGATACCAAATGCAACGCCGGTGAGCGAAAGGCCGCTGCGCAATTTGTTGTTGCGCAACTCGCCAAGCGACATTTTAAAACTGTTCCATAAAATATTTAAAAGGCGAAGCATGCGTCAAAATTAAGCTATCATTAGCATGTAATTTCTTTTTTTAGATAAACGGAAATAATAACAATATCATTACAATATTCTTTCTGCTTATCACATAAAATCATTTTTTACTATTTAGTCTGGCAATCGTGCGTTAATTTTGCGGCCGGTTATTTCTACTCAATAAATCTTTCGCAAACTATGACGTGGAAACAAGTCTTTACTTCTTCGATCGGTCAGAAAATAACAATGTCATTAACCGGAATTTTTCTTATTCTTTTTTTAGTTGTGCATGTTGGTGTTAATGCCTGCGTTTGGTTTAATGATGGCGGTGAAGTGTTTAACCGTGCCGCAAACTTTTTAGGTGAAAATGTTGTACCACGCATTTTAGAAATTGGATTGTTTTTATTTTTCTTGTTACATATAATTCAGGGTTATGTTTTAGAAGCTGAAAACAGAACGAAGCGTAATGTTGGTTATGCAATTGATTACGGAAATCGTGGAAGCCGTTGGTATAGCCGCAGTATGGGTTTATTAGGTACATTGGTTTTATTGTTTCTTGTAATTCACTTAATAGATTTCTGGATTCCTTCACGCTTCGGCAAAATGCCTGAAGCAACTTTATCCGATGGAAAAGTGGTGCATAATCTTTATTCATTAATGCAGATACGTTTCCAGGAATTATGGATTGTAATTATTTATGTGATTGGATGCATTTCATTAGCGTATCATTTAATGCACGGTTTTTATAGTGCGTTTAAAACGCTCGGCGTATATAATAAAAGATATTTGATTTTAATAAGATGGTGTGGTTATGCATTTGCAATCATTGTTCCATTAGTGTTTGCAATGATGCCGGTAAGTTTTTATTTGGGTTGGGTGAAGTAAGAAATTCGACAATTCGGCAATTAGTAAATGTGATAATGCCGAATCAAAATTGTCGAATTACCAAATTGTCAAATTGTCGAATTGTCAAATTAGTAATATGCTTGATGCAAAAATTCCTGAAGGAAAGTTAGAAAATAAGTGGACAGATTATAAAGGACATTGTAAGTTGGTGAATCCCGCTAATAAGCGCCGTATAGAAATTATCGTTGTAGGAACAGGTCTTGCTGGTGCTTCTGCTGCTGCATCACTTGGTGAATTAGGTTACCAGGTAAAAGCATTTTGTTTCCAGGATTCTCCCCGCCGTGCACACAGCATTGCAGCGCAAGGCGGCATTAATGCAGCCAAGAATTATCAGAATGATGGTGACAGTGTTTTCCGTTTATTTTATGACACAATAAAAGGTGGC
>JAFBAF010000096.1 GCA_019247895.1 Parafilimonas sp.
AGGATGGCGCAACATGGACATATTTGCCACCTGAAAAATTTGAGCAAGGCGGTTACAAAGGAATTATTACAACTGCAAATAATCCATATATTGGCACAACAGATGAAGCTGCATTTACAGGCGCATCTGCAGGTTACATACAATCCGTTGCGGAATTGGATGATTATGTTGGCAAGAACATTTATATCCGTTTTAGAATGACATCTGATGTTACAGGCGGAAGCGTTGCTAATGGCGGTTGGTGGATTGATGATGTATATTTCTTGAGCAATCGTACAGAATTAGATAATAAAGCAACTGCTATTACAAAAGCGAGCGCACCGATAACATTAAATGAAGGCACAAATGCATATTCAACTACGAGCGCATTCATTACTGCGCCTGCAAATACCATCGCAGAAAATGCAGTTACACAACAATCGAACTTTAAAGCGCAGTTGTATCCAAATCCGGTAAGAGATGTGGCGCATATAAATGTTTCAAACCCTTCCGGCAGTAATGTTTATATAAATCTGTATGATGTTTATGGCAAAAAAATCGCTTCGTTTAATGCAGGCAATTTGAAAAGCCAGGTAATTGATGTGCCTGCTCAGCAATTAAGCGCAGGAACATATTTTATAGATGTAAGAACTTCAACAGAATCAACAACGTTAAGAATAACAATACAGAAATAAACAACCGACAACCAATGATAAAGCCGCTTAAACTATAAGCGGCTTTTATTTGGGAGATAATAACAAAATTTTTTTAACTGTTCACAGGTTTATTTGTATAGTATACTGTTTAAAAGTTTTATCAATATTATATTTACCCAGAATCATTTTAATCTGCCATGAAAAAAATCTACTTCGCTGTTATTTGTTTATATACTTTCATTGCATGCAAAAAGGACTCTTTTACAAATATTCAAAATTCAGTAGCGGCATCCAATGCTGTTAGCGCAATCACTACAACTGAAGCTACTTACTGGGATAGTGTTTTTACACGTTATGGTAATGGTTGGACTGGTGGAGATGGCGCAATTTCTTACAAGCTACCTGATGGGCGTGTAATGTGGCTATGGGGCGATTCATTTTTAGATACGGTTTATCCTGACCGGCATAGGCCCGTTATAGGTTTTATTCATAACCAGCTTACAACAATGGATATGAATGGCGGCAACTTCATCACATATTATAACGGTACCAAGAAAAATCCAAAACCATATTTTCAAACTTCAGATAATGATTTTTATTGGCCAACTTTTGCATTCATGAACTCAAACAAAACCAGTGTGTATGTTTTCTTAGACAAAGTACATGCAAATGGCGGCGGTGCCTTTGATTTTAATATTGTTGGTATTGATATCGCTGTTTTAAATTATCCGTCATTAAAGGTTCAGAAAATCACACCATTCACAAGAGATACTTTGGTTAACTGGGCCGGCGATGCTTACGAAAGCAGTGATGGTTATGTGTATTTATACGGTGCGGAAAGTACAAAGTATAACAAGTTCGTTCATGTTGCAAGGTCACCAAAGAATAATCCATTAAATGCTACTTACTGGAATGGCAATGCATGGACAAACAATGAAGATTCAAGTGCCAGAATTTTAGGCGGCGTGTCTGAAGGATTTTCATTTTTTGAATACCAGGGCAAACAATATTTATTATCGCAGGAAAATTTGTTAGGCCCAAATATTTATATCTGGGATGCGGCGAGCCCCACAGGTCCATTCACAAATAAAAGATTGGTTTATACAACACCGCAAAAAGTTGGAAAGTTTAGCGTGTGGACGTACAATGCCAAAGCACATATAGAATTTACAACAGATAATAAACTATTGGTTGGTTATTGCACCAATTCACAAACAGGAAATGGGTTGTATAAAAACGCTGATACTTATCGTCCGTATTTTATTTGGGCAAGCAATTGGCAGTAATGTTTCTGAATTGTGTTCATCCTTTTTGATTTAACATCATTCAACAGGTTTTCATAAACTATCTATTGTTAGTTTTGTGTATATGGAATGAGTTGCGCTTGAAATATTATGCATACCAAATTCCATTTACAATTAAATAACTAATTTATACGAATGAATAAGCTTGAAAATTTTGTTGAAGGAAGATGGATACAAGGTGACGGCGATGGACAAATATTATGTGATGCGGTTACAGGCCAAACAATTGCATCGGCCACAACACAAGGTTTAGATTTTAAAGCAATGATTGATTATGCGCATACAGTTGGTAATCCAAACTTGCGCAAGCTAACTTTTCATGAACGCGGAAGAATGTTGCGTGCTCTTGCCATGCATTTAAAAAATCATCTTGATAAATTTTATGCACTTTCTTATAAAACCGGGGCAACAAAAGCAGACAGCTGGATAGATATTGAAGGTGGAATCGGGAATCTTTTTTCTTACGCTTCATTACGCAAAAAATTTAACGATGAAGTTTTTGCTGTTGATGGTGAAAGTTTAAACTTAAGTAAAAACAACACATTCATGGGCCATCATATTTTGGTGCCCAAAGAAGGTGTTGCCATTCATATAAACGCATTCAATTTTCCGGTGTGGGGCATGTTAGAAAAAGTTGCAGTAAACTGGCTCGCAGGTGTTCCTGCAATAGTTAAGCCTGCAACAATAACAAGTTTTTTAACCGAAGCCGTCGTAAAAGAAATCATCGCTTCAAACATTTTACCCGAAGGCGCACTGCAATTGTTGTGTGGTAACGTTGGCGATTTGTTAGACCATGTAACATCACAGGATGTGATAACTTTTACCGGCTCAAAATCAACTGCGCTGAAGTTAAAAAAACATGACAGAATTTTGAATGAATCGGTTCCTTTTAACATGGAAGCAGACAGTTTGAATTGTATTGTGTTAGGAGATGATGTAACGCCTCAACATGCAGAATGGGATATATTCGTCAAAGAGATAAGAAAAGAAATGACAGTAAAAGCAGGACAGAAATGTACTGCCATCCGCAGAATTTTTGTGCCTGAAAATAAGATGGAAGATGTATGGAAAAGCCTGAACCAATCATTATCGCAAACTGTTATTGGAAACCCATTAAATGATAAAGTAAGAATGGGCTCGCTCGTTGGCAAATCGCAACGCGAAGAAGTAAAACAACAAGTGCAAAAATTACTCGCTTCATCACAAATAATTTTTGGTTCATTAGATAGTGTTGAAGTAGTAGATGCTGATTCAAATAAAGGCGCATTTCTCTCTCCCTTATTATTAATGAACGAAAAACCATTTGCATCAACTGCAGTTCATGAAACAGAAGCTTTTGGCCCTGTGAGCACTATTATGCCATATAAAAATTTAGATGAAGCAATTGCATTAAGTAAAATGGGAAGAGGTTCGCTGTGTTCCTCTATCGTTACAACAAGAGATAAAATTGCAAAAGAATATGTGTTGGGTGCAGGTACACATCATGGCAGAATTTTAGTGCTGAATAAAGAGTGCGCAAAAGAAAGCACAGGTCATGGTTCGCCGCTACCCATGTTAGTTCATGGCGGCCCGGGAAGAGCAGGCGGTGGCGAAGAAATGGGCGGTGTTCGCGGTGTAAAACATTATATGCAAAGAGTTGCAGTTCAGGGTTCGCCAACAACAATAACAAACATCACAAATATTTATCAGCAATATGCAACGGGAATTGAAAGTGATGTTCATCCATTTAAAAAATACTTTGAAGAATTAAATATTGGCGATCAGATTATCACACAAAAAAGAACAATAACGAGTGAAGATATAGATCGCTTTGCAGATTTAAGCGGCGATCATTTTTATGCGCATATAAAAACAACCAATTTTGATGGAACTATGTTTGAACAACAAGTAGCGCATGGTTATTTTATTATGAGTGTTGCAGCAGGTTTGTTTGTTGATAGTTATGAAAAAAATCCTGTGCTGTTGAATTATGGAATTGACGAATTGCGATTTACAAAACCAGTTTATCCGGGTACGGAAATTTATATAAGATTTACCTGCAAAGAAAAACTGCCAAGTGATAATAGAATTATTAATAAACCTGAAGATTTTAAACGTGGTGATGATATCGAAAAAGGAATTGTAAAATGGCTTGTAGAAATGGTGGATGAAACTGGTGAACAAGTTGGCATTACAACAATATTAACTATGGTTGCTAAAAACCGCTCAGTAATTTAATTGCAAAAACCTGTTAAACCCATTTATTTTTATAAGCCATTTTAATTGCTTCTGCTTTCGAAGTTACGTGCAGCTTCTCATAAATGTTTGAAATATGTGTGCGTACGGTAGCCGGACTAATAAATAATTGCTCCGCAATTTGTTTGTACTCCAACCCTTCTACAAGATGCAGCAATACATCCTGCTCACGGGCACTTAAAACACATGCAACGGCACTTTTAGTTTCGCTAAATCCTGTTTTCAGCAAGCTTAAAGTTTTGCGTGCAATGGCAGGCGACATTGGCACCGCATCATAATTAAACACATTCAAAATAGCTTCGTTAATATTTATGGCATCATCATCTTTTAAAAGATAACCGTTTGCACCGGCTTTAATGGCTTCAAAAATTTTTTCACTGTTATCAAACACAGTAAGCACAATAAATTTTATTGACGGATAAAGTGTAGAAGCAATACCAATAGTTTGTATGCCATCCATCTCAGGCATTTCAATATCCATTAAAACGATGTGCGGTAAATCTTGCTGCTGAAGCGTTTTTATTTTTTGCAAAAATTCTTCTCCGTTTGCTGCTTCTAAAATAATATTTGTTTCCACAGATAAACTTAGCTTAGCTCTTATAGCGCGTCGAACTATAAGTTTATCATCTACTATTGCAATTTTGATGAGCATTCAGTTTACAAAAATGAATGTTTAAATACTAAATCATTATACTGCAAATGATGTATTCTTTTGCAATATGGTTTCTGTGCCTTGGGGCGATGAAAAAATCCTGAATTCATAACCTGCCTCTTTTGCTCTGTGTTCCATATTCGGCAAACCGTTGCCTGCTGAGGCATCAAGTGTATCAAAGCCTTTGCCATCATCTTTTACAGAAATAAATAAATTTTGTTTACTGAAAATTGATATGATGATATTTTTTGGTGCTGCATGTTTCAATGCATTCTGCACAGCTTCCTGCATAATGCGTGAAAGATGAAGGCTTTCTGCAGGCGACAGTGTTATATCTTTTTCAATTTGTTCTTTGTATTGAATATGTACATCGGTAAAGTTTTGTAATATTTTTTTTGTGTACAACTTAAAGCGGTCAATAAAATTTGTTATGCTGATTGTATCGTTATTTAATACCCAAATAGTTTCATGCAAAGCATTCATAATATCCTTTGCATTTTCTGAAACATTTATTGCTGATTGTTTTGCATCTTGCTGAGAAATCTGGCTGTTTAATTTTTCAGTGTTTGCAATTAATACAGTTGTGTAAGCACCAATGTTATCATGCAAGTCTCTTGAAATACGCTGGCGTTCCTGTTCAATGCGATGATGAATTTCTGTATGCCGAAGCTGCTGTTTAAATTCCTGGTTCAGATAAAAGCGAATGATAAAAATAAGAATCAGAATAACGCAAATACTTAAAACAATATCAAACCAAATTGTTTTCCAAAACGGCGGTGTAATAATTATTGAAATATGTTTTACTTGTTTGATGTTTTTTTCAAAGCGGTTAGAAGCTGCGTATTCAAAAGTATAATTGCCCGGCGATAAAACATATCTTGCAAAACCGGTGTTGCCTGCATTTACCCAACTCTTATCAATGCCATTCATTTTATACTGGTAATTATATACGTTTGGATTGTACCGGCCCAATGCAGTGAATGAAAATGAAAGAATATTTTTTTTATAAGATAGTTTCAAACGGTGCGTGTTCCATGCAGCAGTATCATTGTTCAAATCTTCATCCATCACTTTAATTGAATTCATAACAACACCCGGATTTGAAGCAATATTTTTTAAGATAGTTGGATAAAAACTATTGAAGCCATTTATTCCGCCAAAAAACAATTCGCCATCATCGGCTTTTGCAGCGCTGTTACCGTTAAACTCACTTGCCTGCAAACCATCTGAAGCAAATAAATTAATTACAGCGCCATCTTTTTTTAAACATGAAATGCCTTTGTTGGTGCTAAACCAAATATTATTGTTATCATCATTTAAAATGCTGTAAATATTTTCATCAGCAAGCCCGTCAGCTTTTTTATACACATGCAAAATTGCACCGGTGTTTGAATTTAATTTATATAAGCCGCTTTCTGTACCCATCCACATATTCCCCAGCTTGTCTTCAAACAAACATTTTGTAACAACGTTTGATTGCAGAGGGAAAACGGACTCATGCTCAAAGTTTTTTCCGCTTAATATTGAATATTTTCCCGTTGCGCCAAGCCATAACTGATTATTCTTATTTAATAATCCGCATAAAGAAAATTTATCTGTAAGTATTTGTTCAAGGCGAATGCTATCATTTTTAAAATGCAGTTTAATTGCTTGATGAGAGCAGATTAAAAGCGCAGTTGAATCATTCAATAGTTGCGTTATGGTGTAATAATCAACAAAAGGAATTTTTGATACAGGCGTAATTTTCCAGCTTTGTGTGTTTAATAAAACAACCGAATATGTTGAAGGCAGAAACAGCAAATATTTATACGGTGCTATTTTAAGTATGCTGCTAACTTCTGTGCTTGGCGTAGCCGGCTGCAGATTAAATTGTTTAATAAGATTTGATGACGTATCAAAAACAGAAATACCGTTATATAAATTTCCTGCAAGTATTAAATCTGATTTTTTATCAGCATAAATGCAGCGGGTAAAATTTTTCTGCATGTTTGTTGCGCCATAATATTTAATACCAGCATTATTAAAATTAATTTTCACCAATCCATGAACAAGTGAAACAATCCACAAGTGCCGGTAACTATCCATTCTGCAAAAATTGTTATAACCTAATTCAATGATGGGTTTGGTTTCTGTGTTTACAATTTGATATAAGAATTTACCGCTGTTGCCATCAATGATGTAAAGTTTATTTTTTACAGAAAGAGATAAAAAATCATTATTAAGGTTATTAAAAGTTGCGCTACTTGAATAATCAATTGTAATGCCTTGCGGGTAATTTGATAGTATTTTTAAAAATCCTGTAACGATGTTTATTTTATAGAAGGCATTCTTTGTTAAGGCAATTATTTCGTTTTTAAAAACTAAATAGTTGTAAGCTTTGTTTTTTTCATCTTTAAAAAAATAAATTTTTTTTGTTTGAAAGTTTACCTGCCCAAAACTTTCATCCATCATAAAAAATAAATTACCGTTACCTGCTGCTTGAAAATTTTGTATTGCATGTTTACTATTGCCCGGTACATTTAATGAGTCTTCAATTTTGTAATTGAATTTATTGATCGCAATAAATTTATTATTGAACACGCACCAGCACCATACTAATTTTCCGCATTCAACTTCAGGCATCACAGGAGAGATTTCATATTGTGCCGGTGCATTTGTTTTATTTATATTGACAGGATTTTTCAACACAACTTTAAACTTATTTGTTATGCTGCTATAACTGCTTATGCCATGATAATAGCTGAGCCAAATAGTTCCATCTTTCAACTTAAAAAAATGCGGATGATTTGTTTCGGGTAAACCCGGCTGCGGTTCAATAGTTTCAAAACTGCTGCCATTGAAGCGTTGCAAACCTGCACCGCTGCTTATAAACATAAAGCCGCTGTTATCTTCAGCAATATCTACAATTCTGTTTACAAGCAAGCCTTCATTTACAGTAAAAGTTTGAGCGGTAAATTTTTTTAATGGTTGTGCGTGAATATAACTGCATAGAAAAAAACTTGTAATTAAAACGGCAATGCGCAAGCTCTTCATGTTTGGTTGCAAGTAGGGAAGATAAAATTGAAAATATAAATACGTAGCAAAATACAGCAAATGATGTATTGAAAATGCCATTAGCTAAAAAGAATTTTGATGAAAAATTTATTACTATGAGAAAAAATTATTTTGTAGTTGCGGCGGCATTTTTAATGTTAATAACTGCGGGCTGCTCTAAAAGTTCAACCAACAAATTCAGCGCAAATGTGCAAGCTACAATAGGAACGAATGCGTTCAGCTCTACAAAAAACAACGTGAATGTTGATGAAAGTGCACCGGTGCAGGGCGGAACTGTTGGCGGCACTGAGCAGGTTACTATAACCGCCACCAGCGATGCATCTTCTTCAAGTTATTTGGTTATAGCATTTGGCTATGCTGCCAACGATGTAAAAACATATAACATAGCAGATCAGGAAGCATTATGTGCATACAATAGTGGCAGTGGCGATGATCCTGCAGTGTCTGGTTCAGTAACAATAACTTCAAATAACACAAGCGAAGTAAGCGAAGGAAAACACTTGTCAGGCACTTTTGATTTTACAACACAAGGCGGCGTTCATGTAAGCGGATATTTTGGTGTGCAGGTTAGTTACTAAACAATGTTTTTATAAAGCACATTTCACCCGGGAAAACGTAATGTGTTTTAGCCAAAAAACGCTTCGTTTCTTTGGCTAAAACCCTGGGAGAATTGTTGAGCTTATCAACCAATCGGACTCTTTGAAATTCGCTTCTCCTCAAAATTCGTGAAGCAATTATACATAATTTCATCCTCGTCAGAACGGTTCATTTTTGTTCAGTTACATTGAGGATATATAAAATATAGTGGCATTAATAAGAATGAAATAGTAATGCAATACTATAACATTAACACTGTTATAATAATACAGTAAATTTGTTATGCAATTAAACAATCTTCGCAAAGATTGAAATTCATATCTAATTTATAATTCTTAAATAATGCTTCATCAATTAAATGATGGTTATGTAAAAACCGAAACACACCAGGGCATAACACACATCGAATTTTTTCATCCGCAAAGCAATTCGTTACCGGGTAAAATTTTAGAAGAGCTTGCTAAAGAAATTCATGTAGCAGGTCATGATGATGACTGTAAGCTGATTATTCTGCGCAGTGCCGGTGATAAAGCTTTTTGCGCAGGTGCATCGTTTGATGAATTAGCAGCAATTACGAATGAAAAAGAAGGAACCAAATTTTTTCTTGGTTTTGCAAACTTGATAAATTCCATTCGCAAATGTTCAAAGTTTGTTATTGGCAGAATACATGGTAAATGTGTTGGCGGAGGCGTGGGGCTTGCTGCTGCTTGTGATTATTCAATTGCATTAGAGGGCGCCGATATTAAATTGAGCGAACTTGCTTTAGGTATTGGGCCATTTGTAGTCGGCCCCGCAATCGAGCGAAAAATCGGTACTGCATTTTTCAGCCAGTTAAGTATAGATGCATCATCATGGCATAGTGCAGATTGGGCGCATCGCAAAGGGTTATTTTTAGAATTGCATCATACTCAAGAAGGGTTGGATGAAGCCGTTCAAACGTTAACTACTTCATTATTGCACGCAAGTAGTACCGCTATGGCAGAATTAAAAAGAGTTTTATGGCAGGGAACACAACATTGGGATACACTTTTGCAGGAGCGTGCAGCAATAAGTGGTAAGCTTGTTTTAAGCGACTTTACAAAAAATTATATCAATCAATTTAAAACAAAGCAAAAAGCGAAGAGTTAAATAAAGAAGCAGTTTTATACAGCAGTCTTGTATAAATCTATTTAATCCTTAAGTTTCCGCATTTTACATTTGCAACAAACAATACGAATGGAGAAGTTAAGTAAGTTGGCAGAAACAATGATTGGCAGTGAAATTGTTCGGCTTGGAAATGAGATCAGTGAAAGGAAACGAAAAGGTGAAAATATTTTCAACTTTACGATTGGTGATTTTGATCCTTGTGTTTTTCCAATACCTGAAGAACTTGAAAAATTAATAATTGAAAGCTATCAGCACCATTACACAAATTATCCGCCGGCAGATGGTATTATAGAGTTACGTGAATCTGTTGCAGCTTTTCTTAAAGAATGGGAAGGACTCGATTATTCACCTTCAGAAATACAGATTGCTTCAGGAGGAAGGCCATTGATCTATACATTATTTAAAACGCTTGTTGATGAAAATGATAAAATAATTTATGCAGTGCCTTCATGGAATAATAATCATTATACAAACCTGCATAAAGGCGAACATTGCGTAATTGATACAAAGCCTGAAAACAATTTCATGCCAACAGCAGATGATATCGCCGCAAATATTAAAGATGCTGCGCTTATCTGTTTGTGTACACCGCAGAATCCAACGGGAACAACTTTGAACAAAGAATCACTTTCAAATATATGTGACCTGATAGTTAACGAAAATAACAGGCGCGCAAAAAATGCAAAGAAGTTATATTTAATGTATGATCAAATTTATTGGACATTAACTTATGGTTCAATTGAACATTATAACCCTGTAACCGTGAATGCGGAAATGCGTAATTATACAATATTTATTGACGGGATTTCTAAAGCATTTGCAGCAACTGGCGTTCGGGTTGGATGGGCTTTCGGACCGTCAGCAGTGCTTGCAAAAATGAAAGCTTTTTTAAGCCACATTGGTGCATGGGCGCCAATGGCAGAACAAAAAGCGACAGCAAAATACCTTTCTCAAAAAGAATTACTGCAGCAACATTTTGAAAAGTTTAAAGCAGAATTGGAGTTGAGGTTAAATAAAATTTACGAAGGATTGGTCAATTTAAAAAAAGAAGGCTTCAATGTTGATGCTATTACTCCGCAGGCTGGCATTTATCTTACCGTAAAATTTGATCTTGTTGGAAGGAAAACAGGTGAAGCAGAATTAACAATGCAGGAAGATGTAACAGAATACTTATTAAATAAAGCAAAGTTGGCAGTTGTGCCGTTTTATGCTTTTGGGGCAGGCGAAAAATCTTCCTGGTACAGGTTAAGTGTTGGCACCTGTAAAATACAAGATATTGAGCCTTTTTTGCAAAATTTGAAAAAAGCCCTGCAAGCTTTACGATAGAATTATGTTAGTTTTTATTGCAGATAAATACAAAAGGTTTTAGCCTCGGCTCTCTTAATAATTGTCTTACGTGGTAAAGTTTGCGGATAACTTTGTAACGGTTAATATCAATCACTTCATTGGCAAGACATAGAGCATTCGAATTCTCGACATGGCAGAATAAATCGTTCAAAAGCTCAATTTCATGTTCGAGCTCTTTCTGATTCATCAGCTCCTTTTTTGTAAGTACCAGCAGGTCTCTATTTCGGGGGTTCATAGTTCCCTGTTTATTTAATGTTTAATAATAGTTATCTAACAGAAGGACAACCACATTTTGTTCGTTCACCAACTGTAGTTCTGTGACTGGAGCTGCAAGAGGTTTCCAAAACAATCGTTAATACAAGCATTATAAAAAGACTACACTTTAGTTGCCGCTTCATTATATTGTGATTTCTAAATTAGGTTTATTTATACAAATTGAACAAAATTTTTTTGAACACGGTTGTTCTGCATAAAAAAATTTTAGTTGCCCCGCTCGATTGGGGTCTCGGTCATGCTACCCGTTGCGTGGCGATAGTCCGGCATTTACAAGAATTAAATTGCGACATTACTATTGCCGCTTCAGGAAAAATTAAAAGCCTTTTGCAGAACGAATTTCCTCACCTTGCTTTCCTTGATTTACCAGGCTATCACATCTCCTATTCTGAATTTAAACGCTTTCTTGCTCTTAAAATTTTAATTCAAATACCCAAAATTTTAAAAATTATTCAATTTGAATATAAATGGTTGGATAATATATTACAAGCGCAACATTTTGATGCAGTGATTTCGGATAACCGGTTTGGCTTTTATAACCAAGATGTTGTTTCTGTTTTTATTACACATCAATTATTAATAAAGACAAATATTGCATGGCTTGATAAAAAACTGCAGCGTTTAAATTATAAATACATTACTCATTTTAAACAATGCTGGATTCCCGATTTTAAAGAAGAATTAAATATTGCCGGCGAACTTTCGCACCCTAAAATATTACCACAAATTCCTGTAAAATATCTTGGGCCACTCTCGAGATTTAGAAAAACTCAAAACAATAAGTTGCGATTTAAATGGATGGCCATAATCTCCGGTCCCGAACCACAAAGAACACTACTTGAAAAAAAGATACTGGATGTTGCAGCAATAACAAATGAGCAATTTTTAATTGTGCGTGGACTTCCTGGTGAAAGTAAAAACAATTTTAACTTAGCTAATTGCAAAGTGTTTAA
>JAFBAF010000171.1 GCA_019247895.1 Parafilimonas sp.
TTAAACACATTCGTCTAAGAACTGGGCCACAGCTTCATAGCCGGATGACAGATCTCCCGCATCAGCGGAACAGGTAGTACACAAAAAGAGCAGCGCAGCTTTAATATGTCTTTACCTCGCCCTCCGTCCCCTCTCCACGAATGAGAGAGGGAAGCTACATTTGTGATACTATTTGGCAGATGTGCATACAAAAGAGCAGCGCAGCTTTAATATGAGCCGCATTAAAAGCAAGAACACAAAGCCTGAGATGTTGGTGCGGCGCTTTTTGCATGCAAATGGTTTTCGCTATAAGCTGCATGATAAAACACTGCCCGGCAAACCTGATATTGTCTTACCAAAATATAAAACTGTAATTTTTATACATGGTTGTTTTTGGCATGGGCATAAAGGCTGCAAATATTTTGTTGTACCCAAAACAAGAACAGAATGGTGGCTGAATAAAATAAAAGGCAATATTGTTAATGATGAGAAGGCAATTGCAGTTTTAAAAAAAGATGATTGGAAAATTATTACTCTTTGGGAATGTGATTTGAAATCTTCACAATTAGACTTAACCTTAAACAAATTAATTAAGAAAATTTTTCTCTAAAATATTTTATCCACTAATAACAAAGGTGACTTATAGGCAAATGTACTATGAGTCACCTTTTTAATTTTTACAAAATGGATTTGAAGACAAAAATCGGGTTAAGGATAAAAGAAATCCGCACTAAAAAAAACCTGACTCAGGAAGCAGTTGCATGGAAAGCAGATGTTGACAGAAAATTTTTTCAATTGTAATTTTAATACATGACTAAGAACAAAGTCTCTTCATTATGTGAAGCTGTTGCAGATATTGCTTATATAGCTGCAAAAGAAAATTATCGTACCGATGATAGTAGAGCAATGATTAGCCAATTCATCGAATGGGCATATGAATTTGAATACTTGCATAAACGAATTGAATGGGGGATTAATTCGCCAATAGATTATATTGAATCAATTCATTACTTTACAATATTTAAAATACAGCAATGGCGTAATATATGAAGGAAGGACAAACCCTTTGGAACCGCGACGAACTAATCTTAGCAATTAATCTTTATTGCAAATTACCGTTTGGAAAAATGCATAAAGGAAATCCTTCAGTAAAAGAATTGGCTGAAATCATAGATCGAAGTCCTGATGCCGTTGCCCGTAAATTGGGGAACTTTGCCAGTTTTGATCCTTCATTGAAAGCAAGAGGTATAAAAGGGCTACCTAAAGCAGGTAAACTTTCAGAAAAAATTTGGAATGAGTTTTACAACAACTGGGATGCAGCATTAATAGAAAGCGAAAGACTATTAGCAAAGAATATGCATACTATAATTGAAAAATTAAATGAAATTGACACGAAGGACTTGTTAAAGCAAGGATTAGATAAAAAGCGAATTGTAAACACAAGAATTAATCAGTGTATTTTTAGAAAAATGATTTTAGCCACATATAACAATACATGTTGTATTACGGGCATTAATAAGCCCGAACTATTAACAGCAAGTCACATTGTGCAATGGAGCAAAGACAAAAAGAATAGGTTAAATCCCATGAATGGCTTATGCTTAAACGCCTTACATGATCGAGCTTTTGATAACAGATTGATTACAATTTCAGCGAATGATTATACGATAAAAATTTCATCGGCTTTTAAGAAGAAAGATATTCCTAAAAGTATTGAAGAAACTTTTCTAAGGTTCGAAGGAATGAGAATTAATTTGCCTGATAAATTTTTACCCTCAAAAGAATTTCTGAAAGTACACAATCATTTTTTTGATCGAAAAGAATGATCCTATTCAAAACGTATTCAAACTCCGTTTAAAACAGTTGAAGAACTTATTGAAATTGCAAACACCATTTTGAACAGAAGAAAAAGCAGAGCTGGAAAATCCTTAGAACACCATCTCACAGAAATCTTCAAAATATTTCAATTAAAATTTTCATCTCAGGCAATCACGGAAGGAAATAAGAAACCGGATTTTTTGTTTCCTGGTGCTGATTCATATCATAACCCCGATTTTTTGGAGAGTAAACTTTTTTTTCTTGCTTCGAAAACGACTTGTAAAGACAGATGGCGGCAAGTACTTAATGAAGCAGACAGAATAAAAACAAAGCATCTTTTTACTCTTCAACAAGGTATTTCTGAAAATCAACTAAAAGAAATGTATAAATACAATGTATGTCTTGTTGTTCCAAAAGATTATCTATCAAGTTTTCCTACAGAATTCAGAAGTAAAATATTTACACTTGAAAGGTTCGTTCAGACTGTACGGATAACTCAAGAATAAAACGTACTTTAAAATCAAAGAATTTCATCTCTTTTTCTTAAGCTCAATAACAATTTTCTCGTTCAGTTCGAACCAATATCCCCCTCTGCTCGGCGTAGTCTCTGATTACGTCGCAGTGTATCCAAATCTCAGATTTGTCTAATTCAACATCACAAATATATAGACCCTGCCTTCTCCGGCTACAACTTAACCACATTAAACACACTTCGCAATTACGATTTTATTTTCGTCGCAGCAGGGTCTTCATAGTAAAGCTTATGTGTATGGGATGAGACCCTGCGTGTCACAGTTTTCTATTCAACATAAAATTATTCCTGTCTTCCCCGGCTACAACTTAACCACATTAACTACATTTCACAATTACAATCTTATTAAATTAGTTGTCCAATTAACCAAACTAATATCCTTATTATGAAACCCAAACACCAAAGCCAAAGGCTCAACTTGCCTGCTACCGTAACGTTCATCAACGGTAAAAAGCATATCCAAATGCAAATTGCAAACACCAAACTCGAAGACTGGGTAGATAAGCAGGTGGTACTGGAAGCATTCCATTTAACCGACAGAACCTTACGCACCTTGCGCAGTGACAAAAAAATACCCTGCGCCCAGCTTGGCGGCAAAATATTTTATTATCTCCCGGGCATATTATACATCCTCGAGCAGGGCGTTAATTAAATTTATTCTTTCCGGAAAGTTATCAACGGCAACCGGCGTGTTGTTTAAGCTTATTATGTTACACTGTTGTCTCTTTCCCCTCTCCCTTGGAGAGGGGCAGGGGTGAGGTATTTCCCTTCAACTCCGAACAAACCACCTTCAAGGGATCAGAAAGGGATCAGAAAGGGGTTTTGTAGGGATCAAAACCTCCCTTTAAAAACTGTTTCTAAAACGCATTCTTTTTCTTAATCAATCGGCGTTGTTTCCACTTACAATAAAGTCAATGTAATTACTTCTTTCCACTCTCCACCTGTGGGGAGGGGCAGGGGTGAGGGGAAATAAAAGGAAAAAGTTGCCGCATATCGGCAATCGGTGCCTTAAGAATTAAGTAGGTAAAACTGCTTTCTACTTTTGGTATCGGATAGCAGGGCAGCCATTGCCGCCAGGCTTAAAATCCAATATTCTTGTATTTAAATTCAATTATTATGGCACAAACGCCAAGTGGTATTCTGGGAGCGATAGATGGCTCCGTAGGTACCGTAACAGGTTCCCGCTGGAAGGAGACAACATACATAAGGCTCCGCAACAGGAAACGGAGAGGCACATCATCCGCTAAACAAATTGACGTGCAGTTAAGGTTTATACTCGTTCAGCGCTTTTTGCAAACAATGAACAGTTTGCTTAAGCTCACCTTTAAGAAATATGCAGCTGAAATGACGGAATTCAACGCCGCCTTCTCTTACAACTTCCACAATGCTATAACAGGAAGAACACCTGATTATGAGATTGATTTCACAAAAGCATTGGTTAGCCGCGGCGAATTGCCTAATGCAATTGCACCCGCAGCAACTGCAGAAGGTGCCGTTGTTTATTTCAGGTGGGAAGATAATACAGGCTCAAACACAGCAAAGGCAACTGATAATGCTGTAATGGTAGTGTATTGTAAAAATCTCAATCAAACCATTTACACCACCAATGTAGGTACGCGTGCAGATAAAGCTGCGCAGATTAATGCTGCAAGCTTTAAAGGTGAAACCGTGGAAACATGGCTTGCATTTCTTTCAGAAGATGGTGCAGAAGCAAGCAACAGCTTGTTTACGGGTGAATTATCTCTTTAGCTTAAGTGATATTATCTGACATGTAAGGTTGTACATAGTACAACCTTTTTTTGTTTTCTTTCCTATAGTCCAACTTTAAAAAAAAGGCACGGTTGTAAAACAATGCCTTCCTGCTATCCACCTGGTAGTTACAGGTTATTTGCAAACTTATTTTTGAGATCTGAAGGTACATAATCTTTCAATTTTTGTCCTTTTGCTTTAAGGTTATTCACCAAATCACGTTTCTCGTCTGCGCTTAATTTAGAATACTTATAGTAAGCAAATGCTGCGAGGGCTGCTAAAATAATTCCACCTTTCATAATTTAAGTTTATATACAGGTAATGTAAAAATCATACCGAAAAGTAGTTGTATAATGCCTATTAACAAGAACGCACCTTTATGAACAACCCTCAAACAAAAAGGCGTGGATATTTTAATATCCACGCCTTTAAATGCGTATTAATGTCAACATCTGCTTTATTGTTAGGCGCTAATGCACAATGCAACGGGCAGGGTGAAAATACTGCTTTAAAAGCGGATTTATCCGGTAACACCGTATTGCAGGCATTATACTGTTATCGCATTAAAACCACCGTTACTTTTTTCAATACAGGTTTGCCGGTGTACTCTGTTGCCTGGGCCACGGCAATATAAGTGTCAGATTTTGCAGGCATGCTGTTTATATTTCCATCCCATCCGGTTGAAAAATCTTCTGTATAAAAAACACGCTGTCCAAACTTGTTAAACACGGCAAAATATCCCAGCTTTTTCATGCCAACAGGAAATGCCCGCAACACATCATTCAGCCTGTCGTTATTAGGTGTAAAAGCCGTCGGGATATAAATGTCAGGTCCGTTGTACCGTTTTATTAAAATGGTGCTGTGTGCGTCACAGCCTTCATTGGTAATAGCGTCAAGCCTGTACTGTTGATCATAATATAAAGTGGCAACAGGCGCTTCTGCGTGTGCATCATTCAAGCCGGTTGCAGGGCTCCAGGTGTAATGGTTATCGCTGCCGCCGTTCGCATTCAACTGAACAGGCTGGTTGTACGCCACCAGTGTATCATGGCCCGCAAAGGCCCTGTTCATATATATTTTAAATGCCCGGTAAATGGTATCCCTGCATCCGTGTGCCGTTGCGGCAAACAGCGTAAAATTGTTACCTCCGTCAGTAGAAAAATATTTTGTGATAACAGGCTTGTCCTGTTTTGCTCCTGAACCAAAATCCCAGTACCAATTGCTTACATTATGCGCATAGTCGGTGGCGGTATAAACAATTTTCCTGTACACGCAGGAATCACTTATGCTCAGTGCCGTTACGGGTTTATCAAACACCTCTACCAGGCTGTCTGCTTCAATACTGTTGCAACCGTAATTACTTTGTACGGTAAGGCTGGTGTGGTGCAAGCCGGCAGTATAATGATAAGACGGGCTTTGTTGTGTCACACCCGTTCCATCCATATTCCAGTGCCAGGCATTGATCACTTCATCCGTAGTTGCTGCAAAATAAGACTGGTCAGTAAACCGGATGATCTTATTCTCGCATACCGGGTTATCCAACGTAAATTGAGCATAAGGTTGCAGGTGCACCTTAATAATTTTGTTCAAGGTATCGGAAGTGCAGCCCTCTGTTGTTGTAACCGTTAATGATACGGGCATGTTACCCGCATCGGCAGGTATGAAAGGGGGCGGTTTTTGTGATGTATTGGCTGTGCCGTTGATCATCCATTGCCATTGTGTAATTTGCGACAGGTGATCAGGCACAAAACTCTGGTCTGCTATGGTAACGGCAGTTTGGTTTTGGCAAACAGTAGCGGGATAATTAAAAGCAGCAACAGGCTTCGGAACTACCTTTACTTTTTGTGTTGCAATACGGTTGCAAACCGGGCCATTTGTAATTTTTAAGCTGATGGTATAATTCCCAAACGTTGGATACACGTAGCTTACAGAGTCTCTCATGCTAAGTGTATCACCGTTTCCAAAATCCCATAAATAAGAAGGCGACTGCAGGTTAGTCGATGTGCTTATGCAGGTAAAAAAATTGTCTTTTTCACAAGCGGTATATGTATTCAGAGTAAAAGATGTAACGGGTACAGGATCAACCTGCACTGTGATTTTTTTTCTGAAGCTTTCGCAGCCGAATAAGAACTTCTGTGATACATAATACGTAAATACGCCCGGTGTTGCAGTAGAAGGTACGATTGCCTCTGTACTGCCGGGTTTTGTAGTATCGGTATACCAAAGCAGGTAACAATTTAATGCCGGCGTACCGCTGAAAGACGATGCCTTTTCATTCTGGCAAAAGAAATAACTGGCTTTTACAGATGGTGTATCAGGTACAGGCAATGGTGTAACCAACGCATACGCTGTATCACGGCAGCCGTAGCCCGGGTAAGGCATAAGATCAACCCAAAATTTACCGTTTGTTACAGGAGGTGGTGAAAGCGTTAAGTTTTGATCCGTACCAAGTATTTGCGAATAATCTTCATTGTACCAGGTATAACTTTGAAAGCCGTAGGGTGCATTTAGCAATAAAGAATTTGTTTCCCTGCAATAAGGTGCCGTGGCAAGTATGTTAGAACAACCGGAACCTACATCAAAATAAGCATAGCCAAAGTGTCCGCCCTGTGTACAGTCAGCTGTTTTAAATTCGAGTGTTACCTGCTTATTGCCAAGGTTAACGAACTGGATGGATACCGGCGACCATTCTTTATATAATACATCGCTGCCTTTTTTACTTGTTTTAAAACCCGGAATTCCCCCTTCAGAAACATAGTTATAAGAGGCACAGTTTATAGGGTTGCCGGTTGCTGTTTCATATGCAGTAACAAAAAAACGTGGCTGTTCCGGTGGCGAATGGTGCGGGTTCTCAAACACCACAGCATAAAAATAGGTAATGGTAAATGTGTCTTCTGTTGCAGGAACAGTAAAGGTGTACGACATGCCTTCTGCTTCTGCGCCAACATCTGTATTTCCAAGCTTCACAGAGTATTTTCCCCCGTAAGGGCATACCTTGGGAAAGCCGCCATATTCGTCTAAAGGAATAAGCCCGTTGCTGTCTGCAGACACTATTTCATGCCTGTTATTAAGTGGTTTCGATGTATCCAGCCTAATTACATTCTTACCATTGTTTTCAAATGTTTTACCAATAAAGCAATTCCAGTTGGTAAAGTTGCCTTCTTCAAAATCTATATTTAGCGGGCAGCTTTGGCCATGCACGTATACATAAGAAAAACTTACAACGGCAACAATCAAAAAGTATCGGATCAAGTTCAGTGCTGAATAGTTTTGGTGCTACAATAATAACAAAAAAATTTATATTCCCGAACAGACTCAATGATAATATCTATTAGTGAAGCCCATGTTGCTCGCTGCTGGCTACTTTACCGGGCATTCTCTTATTGGTGGTATGTATTCAAGTTTTATATTTGATGGAGATCCGTACAATTAAACTACTGCTATATGAAAATTAAGTACTTACGCTCTCGTTACACCGCTTTGCTTTTTTTAATCTTGTGTATTTCAAAAATTGAAGCACAGGTAAATGCATCTGATTCACTGGCATTGGTTGACCTGTACAACAATACCAACGGTACAGGGTGGAAGAACAGCACCAACTGGTTAACAGCAAAGCCTGTAAGCAAATGGTATGGTGTAACCGTTACCGGAAATCGTGTAACAAGCGTTTCCTTAACTTTCAATAAACTCAGCGGGCAACTACCCGCATCTGTTGGCAACTTAAGCGAACTCACTGATCTTGAATTGTATAATAACAATTTACAAGGCAGTTTGAACACGGTTATAAAACTTACAAAATTGCTTACGCTTGATTTGAGTTCTAATGCATTTACCGGCAACATTCCCGGCCAGCTAAGCCAGTTGTCGCAATTGAAAACCCTTAGCTTAAGTAATAATAAATTAACGGGAAGCATTCCTGCCTCAATATGTACCATAAAACCATTGCAGAAGCTGTATCTGGGGAATAACCAGTTGAGCGGATCAATTCCAAAGAACATAGACAGCCTGGTTTTCCTCGGCTTTCTTAACCTTAGCTATAATCATTTAAGCGGAGATTTGCCGCCTGGTTTTTACCAGTTATATGGACTGGTTACCGCACAGTTGCAGAATAACCAGTTTAGCGGGAAGCTTTTAAACAGGTTTGGCAACTTTCCGAAAATGATAACATTAATGCTGAATGATAACCAGTTTTCCGGTTCTATACCCGGTACTTTTGGTCAGCTCGGAAACCTGGCTAATTTGTATTTACAAAACAATCATTTGAGCGGAGCAATTCCATCCTTGCTTGGTTATTGCGCAGGCTTAATTGAATTGAATATAAGTAATAACCAACTCAAAGGAACTTTGCCATTAAGCCTTATAAACCTTACAAGACTTTCAGCATTTGACGTATCCGGTAACCGGCTTAGCGGCGAGCTGCCGACACAGATCATTACCATGCCTTCTTTATTGTCATTAAAAGCATCGGATAACCACTTGACTTTTACAAAGAATATTAATAACACCGACAGCACAAATCTTAATTCAACCGACCTGAGCAATAATGACTTCAACTTTAATGGTTTGGAATATATTGCCAGTAATGTGCCCAAGCCAATTTATGCGCCGCAGGCACAAATTACAATACATCAGCATGGTGCTGTTTTAAGTGTATATGTAGGCGGAAGACTTTCTAATAATACATACACTTGGCATCTCATCAACGGCAATACAACTGTGTTAAGCGCAGATTCTATATTTACACCATCTCAACCGGGCTCCTATTATGTTACCGTTACCAACAAAGTTGCTGCAAAGCTCACGCTCATTTCGGATACGGTTACCGTAGCTTCAGCTAATACGGTTGATGTTGCGCCATTATCAATTGCGCCAAATCCTGTATTAAACATATTGAATATTCATGGTCTTAATGCAACAGTCAACTCTAACATTACCATAAGCGATCTGAAAGGAGATATAGTGTTAAATGCTTCAAGCTATAAACACTCAACGTTCAAATTAGATGTAAGCAAACTTCAACCCGGCAGTTACATTATTAATATAAATGATGGCGCAGCATTGAAAACAATACATTTTATTAAGGAATGATATGTAAATCGTAAATTGCTATAGTTAAATAAAGTGAATATGCTTATGCTGTTGTTTCGGTAAACACACTATTTTCTGCGGCTTTCTTTCTGCATAAATCAATAGCAACAGAAAGATTGAACAATTTTGAATGCTGTAAAATTTGAATGCTGTAAAAAGATCCGCAATGCCTTCTACCTTTAAAAAGAGCATTGCGGATAAAGAACCAATGATTTATTCCTTTATAAAAGCAAGATTGTACGTGTTAACTCCATCGCTTATAAGCATTTTATAATTACCCCGCGGCAAAGTGGTTATATTAATGGTGCAGTTGCGCACATGCGATTGTATCGTCATTCGCGTATTACCGCTTATATCGGTAATACTTATCGTACTTACCATGTTTGCATTTAATCCTTTTACGGTAATAATATCGGCAGCCGGGTTTGGAAACAAGGAAAGTTTTGCAATCATGTTTTGTTTCAATACGGGAGCTGCATACGCAATCGTATCGGTGTGCAGCGTTAAAGCAGTAGCCACAGCATTGGTGATCTGCGCATAATAACTTCCGCTGCCGGCGGGATGAAAAGTAGAATCGCCGGTAATAGTAACAGCAGTTGTTTCGCCAACCTTAAACCATTTATACGTGTTGTTGCTTAAAGTACCTCCCGCAGAAACAGACAATACGCCTGCATTTTGATGAATATGCAGTATAAACTGCGGCGTGTATGATACATTGGGTAATTGCGTGGCAAGGTGTTCAATACCGTCAAATGTAAAATTGTTATATCCAAAATCACCATTCATGTCCGGATATCCAACAAGTATTGGATCGTTATTAGCGAAGGTAAAATGATTATGATCAATGTACAGGTTGGCAAGGTTTGGAAGATTGCTGTAATTTACCTGTAATGCGCCGCTGAGCTGGTTACTGTCAAGGTACAGGTCTGAAAGATTTTGGAGATGCCCGAACGAATTGGGCACTTTTCCCGTTAAACGGTTATTGGTTAAAAACAACCCGTCAAGCCTGGTTAAATTGCCCAGTTCAGCAGGAATATTTCCGGTGAGATTATTATCATTTAACTGTATATAATTTATGTTCGACATATTGCCAAAAGAAGAAGGAATACTTCCGCTGAGGCGGTTATACGAAAAATCTAATACTTCAATATGTGGATAAGGCTGGGTACCGATAGCAGAAGGGATGCTGCCGCTAAGTTTATTATGGCCAAGAGAAAGCAGGTCAATGGAGCCGAGGTTACTTAATGAAGAAGGAATGCTCCCGGTTAAGTTATTATAACTTAGATCAAGTATGGCAAGTTTTGTAAGATTGCCCAATGATGACGGGATGCTTCCTTTTATTTGATTATGGGAAAGTTCAAGATCAGTTAAATTAGTGAGGTTGCCTAAAGAAGCCGGAAGTGAATCTGTTAGATTGTTAGTGACAGCCGTAAAAGTAACCAGGCTGGTAACACTGCCAATGGAAGCCGGTATGCCACCGGTAAGTTTGTTGTTGCCTACATAAGCTGTAGTTAGATTTATGAGATTACCTATTGATGCCGGTAACTTTCCTTTCAGGTGATTAAACGCTAAAAACAATTCATGCAATTGCACCAGGTTACCAATTGATGAAGGAATGGTATCCCTTAAATTATTTTCACCGATCTCTAAAACCTGTAAAGCAGTAAGATTGCCTATTGATACAGGTATAATACCATTCAGGTTATTTAAATTTAAATGCAATACAGTAACCCTGCCACCGGAAACGGTAACGCCGTACCACGTTCTTACAGGCCCGGTAAGCCAGTTGGTTTTATGGTTCCAGTGCGGCCCGTTTGTACTGTCGTACAGGTTTACCAATGCGAGGGAATCATTTACGTTTGCCTGGGCACAAACTGAATTGATTGCACCACTTAATAATAGAATTAATACATTCAAAAGTAAAATCTTCAATTTCATAGATCATATTTTAAGCTTTAAACATAATAATCTTTTAGCATAATATATAGCGGCAGTATTATTTTTAGATTAACAAGACGCAACTTATTTGACATTCGCTTATCAGGATAATTTCAAGAAGCTGGTTGAAGCAGCTTATGTGTTTTTCGTTGAAAATTTAGGTGCGATGGGAGAAGAGGCGGAAGTGTACAGGAGCGTACAGGAAGAGTAGGAGCACACCACAAGGAAGAGGTCAGTTGAAAGCCGGTGAAAGACCTGGGCTGGTATGGTAAGAGGGGAGTGAGAAAAGAATGCTACAGCATTTTCTCCAGCTTTTTTTCAGCGTAGCTTAATGCAGCAACCGGAGATTCGAACAGCTTTGGCTTGCCGTTATCATCGTTAACAGGCACACCACCTGAAGTATCATTTAAAGGTTGTTCCAGGAAATAAGAAACGGTAAAATATTCGGTTGGTATAATATTGGGGTTATCCCGGTGAACATGGTATGGGTCCACTTTAATCCATACTTTTCTTCCATTAATAATTTGTGGTTCTGTCATGATCTGTCGTGCTGCAACATTAAAGCCAGTATTAATAAATCTACCTTTGCAATCACAATAATTTATATTTATGGCACTTCTTTTTGAGCCCTTATCTATACGCAGTATTCAATTTAAAAACCGCATTGTTGTTTCACCCATGTGCGAATATTCCAGTGAAGATGGTTTTGCGAACGACTGGCATCTTGTACATCTTGGCAGCCGTGCCGTTGGCGGTGCAGGATTGATAATAGCAGAAGCAACGGCTGTATCGCCGGAAGGCCGCATTACACCTGATGACCTGGGGATATGGAAAGATGCGCATATTGATTTTTTAAAACGCATCACAGCATTTATTGAAGCACATGGTTCGGTGCCCGGTATTCAACTGGCACATGCAGGCAGAAAAGCAAGTCACAGCAGCCCGTGGAAAGGCAACCGTCCATTATCACAGAACGAAGGCGGATGGACGACACTGGCGCCCAGCGCTGTTGCTTATAAAGAAACCGATCCGTTACCCCGGAAAATGAGCACAGAAGATATTGAGCAGTTAAAAAACGATTTCACAAATGCAACCCTAAGAGCAATGCAGGCTGGTTTTAAAGTAATTGAATTACATGCGGCGCATGGCTACCTGCTGAATGAATTTCTTTCACCTTTAAGCAATCATCGCACAGATGATTACGGTGGTTGTTTTGAAAACCGTGTACGGCTTTTGCTTGAAGTAGTGGATGCAGTGCGTTCTGTGCTTACAGAAACACTTCCGTTATTTGTAAGAATATCGGCATCAGAATGGGTGGAAGGCGGCTGGAGCATTGAAGATTCAGTGCAACTGGCAAAACTTTTAAAAAATAAAGCTGTTGATATGATAGATTGTTCTTCGGGCGGTAATATATCCACACAAAAAATAACAGTAAAGCCATTATACCAGGTGCCTTTTGCAGAAAGAATTAAAAAGGAGGCCGGTATTGCTACCGCTGCCGTTGGAATGATAACTACAGCAGAAGAGTGTGAAGAAATTTTACAGCGCGGGCAGGCTGATCTTGTAATAATGGCAAGGCAGTTATTGCGCGATCCTTATTTTCCTTTGCATGCAGCAAAGAAACTGAACACCGACATTCCATGGCCGGTTCAATATGAAAGAGCGAAGCTAAAATAAGGAAGTTTTTAGTGTACCAGACTACATAAGTATGACGAAAATAGGGCTGTTATCAGACACACATAATCATCTTGATGATGCGGTATTAAGAAACCTTGCTGCCTGTGATGAAATATGGCATGCAGGCGATTTTGGGAACACAAATGTTGTTAACCGCTTACGTGCTTTAAAACCATTAAAAGGCGTGTATGGAAATATAGATGGCTATGATGTGCGGAGCGAATTTAGCGAACAGCTTTTGTTTTATTGCGAAGAAGTAAAGGTATTGATGAAACATATTGGCGGATATCCGGGCAGGTATGCACCCGGCGTAAAAGATGCGATCATAAAAGAGCAGCCGCAATTATTTATATCAGGCCACTCACACATACTAAAAATAATGTACGATGATAAGTTGCAGTGTCTTCATATGAATGCAGGAGCGGCAGGGTTGCAGGGCTGGCATAAAGTGCGAACTATAATACGGTTTGTAATAAATGGCAAACAAATAACCAATTGCGAAGTGGTGGAACTGGGTAAACCGGTAAATAGATAGGCGAAAGCGGATAGTTATTGTATAAAGTTAAATGCGATTAATGAGGAAGCAATTACTCCTGGGTAAAGTAAACAGCCTGCAGTATCCTGTATTTCACGCGACGGTTATGTTGAACAGCGGGTTGCCATTTTGGAGAATGTTTAATTGCTTTTAGTGCTATCTCATCAAAAGCTGGATATAATGGTGTGTTTATTTCTACATCCGTCATGTTTCCATCTTCATCAATAACAGCCTCAACAACAACAACTGCTTTATCTGCGTTCTCAAATTTGTATTGTGTTGGAAAGTAAATATTCTTTTGCAGGAATTTTTGACATGCTTTCATACCTCCCGGGAATTGCGCCTCATGATCTTTATTTGCAGTGTCTGAAATTCCATTACCCGCTTCATCAAAACTGTTTGCTGGTAAGAACGCCATTGTTATATACTTCTAAAGAACTCAGCCTTCCGTTTTTATGAAAATACTGCCATTTGCCATTTTGCTTATAACCCGCACTATACCTTCCGGCCGAAGCAGGGTTGCCATTATCGAACCACGTTACTTCCACGCCGCTGCCATCTTCATTCCATACTGCAGAATCTGCTAAATAGCCGTTTGAATGCCATGCATACGAAGTGCCCGTTTTGTTTCCCGATATGTAAGTAACAGAATCTTCAATCATGCCACCCGGATAAAAGTCGAGCCATAAACCGTCTTTCTTTCCGTTTTTATAATTACCATAATGCTGGAGGCTTTTGTTTGAATAATAATAAGCGAAAGTACCTTCAGCGACCTTGCAGGAAGTATCTGTATAAGTTCCTTTCATTTGCAGTGACTGTTCATGAATAAAATAATCTTTTCTTTCCCACAAGGAATCCTTTTTGTCCAGCTCACTATAGAACCTTGCATTTATCGATTCACAAGGTTGCCAGCGGTAATCATAAAAACGTTCGTAATGCTGGGCATTAAGTTGAATGTAGAAAATTATAAAGATTGAAAAAATAAGCAACTTCATAAAACAGGTTGTTTGGCACAAATACAATAATAATAAATTATCAGCTTCATACAGGAATTTTCACATCCGAACTTTACACAAAAAACTATGGTTTTAAGTTTGCTATGTAAGTAGTATGAAGCTATCATTTCACGGTGCAGCCAAAACAGTTACGGGTTCAAAACATATTATTAGTTTAGATAACGGAAAAAATATTTTACTGGATTGTGGCATGTTCCAGGGATTAGGTGCAGAAACTGAAGAACTAAATAATCATTTTGGATTTAAGCCGAATGAAATAGATGTGTTATTGTTGTCTCATGCGCACATAGATCATTCGGGCCTTATTCCAAAGCTGGTAAAAGAGGGTTTTACAGGCAAAATATTTTGCACACAAGCCACAAAAGATCTTACAGAAATATTGTTATATGACAGTGCCGAAATTCAAACCTACGAAACCGAATTGATCAATAAAAAAAGACAAGCCAAAGGCATTGCAATATATGAGCCTTTATACAGCAGTGAAAATGTAGAAAGCTGTTTAAAGCAATTTGAAATAGCTGAATACAATCAATGGATAAATATAACGGATAACGTAAGTGTTTTGTTTACACCGGTTGGCCATTTAGTGGGCAGCGCCGCTGTTACTGTGCGTACAAAAGAAGGTCGCAAAACAACTACGATCTTATATAGCGGTGATGTTGGGCGTTATCACTCTGTTTTACTGCAAGCGCCCGCTGAAGCACCCCAGGCAGATTATATTATTTTAGAAAGCACTTATGGAGACAAGCACCATGATATTCGTTTTAATACCATCGAAATTCTGCACGACTGGATAAAAAGAATATGTGTTGAAAAGAAGGGTCAACTTGTTATACCTGCATTTAGTGTTGGCCGCACACAGGAAGTGTTATATGCATTGAACCAGCTAAGTCTTGAAAAAAGATTGCCGGAAATTTTATATTTTATTGACAGCCCTTTAAGTTTAAAAGCAACACAAACCATAAAAAAATATACAGAACAGTTTAATGAACGGCTGCAAAAAGTATTACTGATTGATGATGATCCGTTTGAATTCCCGGGGTTGAAATATGTAGAAACAATTGAAGACAGCAAGCGACTGGTTGATTACAAAGAACCTTGCGTTATTATTTCTGCAAGCGGTACTGCAGATGCGGGCAGAGTTCGCCATCATATAAACAGTTGCATTGGCAATAATAATTGTGCAGTTTTATTATCAGGATATTGCGGCCCTAAAACTTTGGGCGGACAATTATTATCAGGCACAACAGAAATTGAATTGTTTAATGAACCATGTACGGTTTGCGCGGAAGTAGATAAAATAGATGGGATGAGTGCGCATGGCGATGTGGATGATTTATTACAGTTTGTAAGTAATCAAAATGCAGCCAGGGTGAAAGGTATTTTTTTAGTGCATGGCGAAGCAGCGGTACAAAAAACGTTTACAGAAAAACTTTCCTTAAAAGGGTTTAAACGCATTGAAAATCCCGCGATACATGAATCGTTTGAATTACCGTTAAAACCGGTACGTAAAAGAAAACGCATACCATTAGATCCATCACTAAAACATACAAACGATATTGTGCGTGTTGCTTAATTACGATTGAACAAATTGCCTAAACCACCAGCCTGGCCGCCAAGCGATTGATTAATGCTGTCGGGTGTTATGCTTTTATCGTTGGGATCATTTGCTTTTTGTGCAAATTTTTGAAGTATGCCCGGCAATGCGCCTGCAATAGCACCGGTAACCATAGGCGGTAAACCAAATTTACTGGCAAGGCTGCCTGCCAACCCACCTTCAATTGCATTGGTGAGCGTACCACCCGATGCCGCAGCATTTTGAAGCATAGATAATAAACCGCCTGCTCCGCCCTGTGTGGCAGCGTGTGTTTTTAAGCCATTTGTTACATGAGTTGCAATTTCATGATTAACGGCATCTTGTTTTTCAGCCGGGATATTTGTATTAACCTGCGGGTTGTTACCTATATGCTCTTTAACAAGTTCTAATATCTGGTCAAACATATTTTGAGTTTTAAAGTTTATAAATGTACAATATAAAAAATGCCCGTAAAATATTTCTAAATAAATAAGCGGCAAACCGGTACTACTTTGGCGGACAGAAAAATAAGTATCTAAAATATTAGTAGTTGATGCTGATTGATTGAATTAAATTTTTAAAATAATCCGGTGCCAATAATAAACGACTGCCATACCAGCTAAATATTTCCCCATCAACCAATACGATTTTTGTATCAGGCAATAATTGCTGTAATGCATCAGCATGTTTTTGTTTAAAAGGAAAAGGCTCCGAAGAAAGCAATATCATTTTACAATCATGTTTTAATTCTTCAATATCAAATCCAGGAT
>JAFBAF010000194.1 GCA_019247895.1 Parafilimonas sp.
GTCTGATTTAATCCTCTTAAATTTAATTCTAAACTATAACTATGAATAGAGTAGAATTACAACAAAGAACAAAAAGGTTTCATATTGATGTGATTAAGCTTTGTAGTGGTTTTCCAAAAAATGCTGCAGGCTTTGAAACTGCAAAACAATTGATAAGATCCGCAGGCTCTGTTGGTGCAAACTATCGTGCGACTAAAAGAGCGAAATCAAATGCAGATTTCATTTGTAAAATTCAGGTTGTTTTGGAAGAAGCAGATGAAAGCCTTTATTGGCTTGAAGTAATCAATGAAGCAGAAATAAAAAATGGAAAAGAAGTTGAAAGGTTGATCGATGAAGCAAGTCAATTGACGGCAATTTTTGCTGCAACAGATAAAACAGCAAAATCGAATCGAAACAAATCAGACATTTAAAAATCAGACAGCAGAAATTATATGTACTTACAAAGACGAAACAGAATATTACGTGTAAATAGTTCTATCAGAAGTTTAGTTGCAGAAACAGTTTTAACTGCGAACGATTTTATTGCACCGTTGTTTATTGATGAAGGTGAAAATTATAAGCAGGTGATTGCATCAATGCCGAACTATTATCGCATGAGCATCGATAATACAATCAAAGAAGTTAAAGAATTATATAGCCTTGGTGTGAAAAGTGTTTTGCTTTTTGTAAAAGCGAAAGATGAAACAAAAGATAACACAGGCAAAGAAGCATGGAATAAAGATGGCTTGATGCAACGCAGCATTAAAGCAATAAAAGACGCAGTGCCTGAAATGTATGTGATGACAGATGTTGCGCTTGATCCATATTCCATTTATGGTCATGATGGAATTGTAAAAGATGGAGAAATTGTAAACGATGAAACAGTTGAGGCATTGGTGAAGATGAGCGTATCGCATGCAGAAGCAGGTGTAGATATGGTTGCTCCGAGTGATATGATGGATGGTCGCGTTGCTGCCATTCGCGAAGCGCTTGAAGAAAATAATTTTACCAAAGTTGGCATTATGGGTTACAGTGCAAAATATGCTTCATGCTTTTATGGACCATTCAGAGATGCATTGGATTCTGCGCCGGGTTTTGGTGATAAAAAAACATATCAAATGAATTATGCCAACAGAATTGAGGCGGTAAAAGAAGCATTGATGGATGAAGAAGAAGGCGCTGATATTGTGATGGTAAAACCAGGTTTACCTTATCTTGATATTGTGCGTGAAGTAAAAAATGCAGTGCATGTTCCGGTGAGTGTTTATAACATTAGTGGTGAATATGCAATGATAAAAGCCGCGGCAAAAATGGGTTGGATTGATGAGAACAAAGCAATACTCGAAACACTGACTTCAATTAAACGTGCAGGAGCAGATTTGATTGCAACTTATTTTGCAAAGGATGCGGCGAGATTGTTGAATTTGTAAACTGCCATATAAAATTTATTTTTGAACGATGTTGCAACAATCACAAATAGATAAGTTGATTGAAGAAATTGTTTCCGGCTATCAGCCCGAAAAAATTTATTTGTTTGGCTCTTATGCAACAGGCAAACAAACAAAAGAAAGTGACATTGATTTGTTTATTATTAAAGATACATCAGAAAGAAAAATTGAAAGAAACAGGCAAGTGCGCAGATGCATAAAAACTTATCCAAAAAATGGTCTTGATATTTTTGTATTCACCCCATTTGAATTGAAGCAAGGTTTAAATCAAGTTATTAATATCGGTAAAGAAGCTGTTACCACAGGAAAACTTTTATATGAAAGAGTTTGAAAAGTGGTTTAAAAAAGCTGAGAACGATTTGCTGGTAATTAAAAATAATTTGTCAGCAAATGAAGTACCTGTTGATGCTTGTTGTTTTCATGCACAACAAGCGGGAGAAAAATATCTAAAAGCATATCTTGTTTCGAAGCAAATTAATTTCCCTAAGACACATGACCTTCAATCTTTACTAAATCTTTGCATTGAAATAAATTCTTCATTCAAAGAAATTCTTGAACCTGCAATAAAACTTTCCGATTATGCAATTGCACCTCGTTATCCTGATGCTTTTGATGACTTAACTATTTCAGACGCTAAAAATGCTCAACGTGATGCAATCGAAATAAAAGATTTTATTTTAAAAAATTTCTTAGAATAAATATCATGGAAGTTCATCATCATCGTTCAGTTCATAAAAAAAATTTCAAAGAATTCTTTTTGGAATTTGTAATGATATTTCTTGCGGTAACACTCGGCTTTATTGCAGAAAATGTGCGTGAATCAATTTCTAATCATGAACAGGAAAAACATTATGTTGAAAGCCTTGTGCACGATTTACAGCAAGACACATTGTATATGAACATGGTGCTAAGAGAAAATGAAAGAAAGGATTCAGCATTAAACAAATTGATATCTATAGCAGGAACAGATTTTTCAAAAATAGAAAATAGAACAAAGCTTTATAATTATACAAAGCATTTTGTTGGCTATTACTCATTGTTTAAATCAAACGATGCAACAATGAACCAGCTTAAAAATTCAGGCTTGCAGTTAATTAAAAAAGATCATGTTGCCGATAGTATTGCAGTGTTCGATGTTAAGCTTAAAATAATTTATTCGGCGGAGAATTTATATACGAATGCAACCAGTGCAGCGCTTGAGGCTGCGCAGCAATTATTTGATTTATCAATTTCAAATGATACAACTTATTTTGATACTGCCACCGGTTATAAAAACGTAATGTTGCCCTTATATGAAGATAGCAAGGCAAGCTTGCCACGTTTTTTTAATAAGATCGATTTCGAATTGGGCGCAACTCAAAATTACCTGATGAATATTGAAAAAGCTTGCCTGTTGCAGAACGATTGATCACTTATCTTAAGAAAGAATACAATTTAGAATGATGAATATTGAAAGAAGTAAGGATCTGTTTGAGCGTGCACAACATTCGATTCCGGGAGGTGTAAATTCTCCTGTACGTGCATTTAAAAGTGTAGGCGGCACACCCATCTTTATGCAAAAAGCAAAGGGCGCTTATTTGTATGATGCAGATAATAACAAATACATAGATTATATCAATTCATGGGGACCAATGATTCTTGGTCATGCATTTGAGCCCGTTGTTGAAGCGATACAAAAAAAAGCTGCAGACTCAACATCGTTTGGTGCGCCAACTGAATTAGAAATTGAAATGGCCGAATTAATAAAAAGCATGGTGCCGAATGTTGATTTGGTAAGAATGGTAAGCAGCGGAACAGAAGCATGCATGAGTGCTATTCGTTTGGCACGCGGTTATACAGGCAGAAATAAAATTATAAAATTTGAGGGTTGTTATCATGGCCATGCAGATAGTTTTTTGGTGAAGGCAGGAAGTGGTGTTGCAACATTTAATATTCAAACTGTGCCAGGTGTAACT
>JAFBAF010000250.1 GCA_019247895.1 Parafilimonas sp.
ACCAAAGCCGCTGCGCCATCATTCATTGTACTTGCATTGGCTGCAGTTACTGTTCCGTCTTTTTGAAAAGCCGGTTTTAATTCAGGTATCTTATCAAATTTTACATTCAATGGTTCTTCATCTTTTGCAAATTTCAAAGGCTCACCCTTACGTTGCGGAATTTCAACAGCTACCACTTCATCATTAAATTTTTCTTCATTCCAAGCCTGCTGGCTGCGTTTATAACTTTCAATGGCAAATGCATCCTGCTCATCACGGGTAATATTGCATTCCTTAGCACACAATTCTGCCGCATTGCCCATTGCATAGTTTTTATATACGTCCGTTAGGCCATCTTTTGCCAAACCATCAACCAAAGTCACATCACCGTATTTATTTCCCCATCTTAGTTTGGGCGAATAAAATGGTACATTACTCATACTTTCCATTCCGCCGGCAACAATAATATCTGCATCACCTAATATAATGCTTTGTGCTGCCTGTGCAATGGCTTTCATGCCGCTGGCACAAACTTTATTTACTGTTGTTGCAATAACATTATCTGGCAAGCCAGCTAACATAGATGCTTGTCTTGCAGGTGCTTGCCCAAGGTTTGCCTGCAATACACAACCCATTAAAACTTCCTGTATTTGGTGGGGTTTTAAACCTGCTTTTTCTACTGCTGCTTTTATAGCAATAGCGCCCAATTGTGTGGCTGAAAAATCTTTTAAGCTGCCGCCGAAACTGCCGATTGGAGTGCGCACTGCCGATACTATATAAACCGTTCTTTTATCCATGCGTATTTTTTAAGAACGGCAAAGATAACATTTGTTAGTTTCGGGAAACAATCAGCTTGTATGATCAACCACAATTAACCATTTACCATTTATTTTTCTAAACAGCAAAGTGAAAATGCCGCCAAGATCGCCGGCTGTTCTTTTTAAATGCCATTCGCCGAGCACAAAATAATATTCCGTGGAAAGTTGCTTTAACTGTAATAAATTGAAAGAGAGCTTGCCCATTGCTGCCGTGTCTTTATACCCTTGTTTGTAATGTTCCAATGTTGTTTGCCAGCCGTATGTTGGCGGATTGCTTACAAACAATAAGCTATCACTTTGCCAATAGGTTTGCATGAAAGCATCTATGTTGCCGTTGTTCCAGGCGGTAATTTGTTCATTCATCGCATTACGGATAGCAGTTTCATCTGCTGATTGTGCATTGCAGAGATTATAAACAGAAAACAAGCAAAACAGGAGAAGGATTTTTTTCATGTTGGAAATTCTTAGTAAGAACGAGAGCTTTTTTTGTGTAATGCAATTTTATACAATCTGTTTGATATCTGCCTGCAAAAACTTACTTTGTATAATCTTTAATCTCTTAAACATATAACCATGAAATTAAATTGTACTCTTTTAAATTCAATCTTGCTTAGCTGCACTTTTTTAATCACATTCAAAGCTTCTTCGCAAAGCGTAAACACACAAGATTCGCTGGCACTTGTAGATATTTATAACAACACCGGCGGCCTTAACTGGACATCTAATACCAACTGGCTTACCACGCAACCTGTAAGCACCTGGTTTGGCGTTACCGTTGCCGGCGGAAGAGTTACTCAACTTATAGAATATTCTAATAACCTGACAGGCACGCTGCCTTCAAGTATTGGAAGATTAACCGGCTTGCAATTGCTGTCGTTAGGTTTTAATAATCTCAGCGGCTCCATACCAGATTCTATCGGAAACCTTAGCAGCCTTCAAACTTTATTATTAACCTTTAACCAGTTTACCGGCACAATACCGGAAACTATCAGCAACCTGCACAACCTTATAGAACTTGACTTATATAAAAACCAGCTTAGCGGCACCATTCCTCAAAGTTTGGCGCGGCTTGCCAATCTTACAAACTTAGAATTGCAGTACAATAATTTAACCGGCAATATTCCTGATTCTATTTTTACTATGCATGCGCTGGTTAATTTGCAGCTTGAGTATAACCAGTTAAGCGGCCATTTATCTCCTTTAATCGGAAGGCTTTCTAATATCGTAATTTTATACCTGCAAAATAACCAGTTTAGCGGGCCCATTCCTGATTCTTTATGCAACCTTCCGCTTCTTTCAGATTTAGATCTGTCTAACAATCAATTTTCCGGTTCAATACCTGCCAACTTTGGTAATTTAACCAATCTGCATGACTTATGGCTGTTTAATAATCAACTGTCAGGAAAACTGCCTGCATCTTTTGGAAACCTGACTAATCTTAATGCGCTAAGTGTTGCAAATAATAAGCTAACCGGAAACTTAACCGGCTTCAAAAACCTTACAGGCCTTGGCAGTTTTGATATCAGCTACAACAGGTTTTCGCAAACAACAAATATTGCATTTGATGCTTCACAGTTTCCGTATCTCAGAACAATAATTATGAATAATAATGCTTTTACTTTTTCAGGGTTGGAAGCCTTATTAACAACGTATCATTATAAATGCACTTATTCCCCGCAGGCACCAATTAAAGTGCATAATAATGGCAGCGCTTTATCAGTATCGGCAGGCGGTACTTTAAGTAATAATACATACACCTGGTATAAAGTGGGTACTTCAGGCAGTACGGTTATAACAGGCGATTCTGTTTTTCACCCTGCTTCAAGCGGTCAATATTATGTATGGGTGAAGAATTCAATTGCAGTAAAACTCACTTTAAAATCTGATACTGTAAACTATACAATGCCGGTAGCAAAAGCAGGCAGCAATTCAGCTACGGTTAGTTTTTACCCAAATCCTGCAAAAAACAATTTATTGATTAATGGACTTGATGCCGCAGTAAAAAATACTTTAAATGTTACAGACGCATCAGGGCATGTATATTTATCTGTTGAAGTAAAAAAATCTTCAGCTTATAATTTGAATATAAGCAGTTTGCACGCCGGTAATTATTTATTAACAATTGAAAGCAATACCACTGTTCGCAGTTATAACTTTATAAAAGAATAAGCTTAGTGTGAATTCTGGCTTTGCCCGCTATATTAAAAATATAACCAAAAGAAAAGCCGGTAAAAACCGGCCTTTCTTTTCTTAATTGTAAAATATTCCAAAATAAAAAAAATCCTGTTCCGCAATTTTGATAATGAGCCATCATCAAATCAGCTAATCATCAAATCAGCTATTGCGGTATCGCCTCCTGCCCGTTGGTTAAAGGCCCTGCGCCGCTTGCATTAAAAGCAAGTGTGCTCAGGTATAATTGCTTGCCTTTAGGCATGTTTTCAAATTGTGCCTTGCTCTTTGTGCTAAGCAACACATACGTGGTAGTATCGCCAATTGTAATAGCCAGTTGGTTGCCGGTTTGTTCAACGCTTACACCCGTTTCCGGCGTGGCAATGGTTATGTAGCCGTGGCTGGTAGTGTCAGCATCGCAGCTTACATCAATAATGCCAGCCGCCTTGGGCGCCACAGCATGGAAATTTTTGAGAGTACCCGGCACAGCAACGCGCTGCTTTGTGCCCTTTGTAGCATTATAACCAGATTTAATGATGGTTTGCGCATCACCGTTAGCCACCAGGCTTACATAATTTGCATCTTTTTGAAAAGCATCATTCCATGCGGCAATAGCTGTATTTAAATCGCCACGGGCCTGCTTACCGCCATCTTCTGCATTTCTTAAAGCTTGCGCAAGGGCACTGTTGGTGCGGGCAAGCACATCCGTTGCAACAGGCAGCTCAGGAAAAAGAGCAGCATTTGCATTTAATAACTGTATTACATTAGCACCAAACGGTGCTTTTTTTGACGTTGATAGGTTTAGAAAACCTAACGAAACTTTTTGAGTTAACATAGTAACTGGATTTAAAAATGTGATTAATGCTCATATAAACTTTGCAGCTTGTTAATTTATTATTAATAAGGCTTTTCAGGATAGCAGCTTGTCTGAATATTTTTTTTAATGCGCTTTTTTTACCAGTGAACAGGGCATTTATTAAAAAGGGTTAAAATTTTTGTTTTAAATGAATGAAAAGAATATTCTTTTGAAGCGATTTTGTATAAGAATGGGCGAAAAAATCTTTTTTTGAAGCGATCTTGTATAAGAATAGACGAAAAAATCTTTTTTTAAAGCGATCTTGTATAAGAATGAATGAAAAGAATATTCTTTTGAAGGAATCTTGTATAAGAATGGACGAAAAAATCTTTTTTTAGAACATTCTTATATTAAAGTGAGTGAAAAAATCTTTTTTTAGCGCTTCCCTGTCCAACAAACCGTAAGGTCAATTTCTATAATGTCGTTATTGAAGTTTTTACTGTCTGAGATTCTGGAAAACAGATAAAAGGTGAAAGAGTGGATTGTTCTAACAACAATACAAAATGTATAATACTAAGTAGTTGATTTACAATAGTGAATTTTTTTTGGAATTACGTATAATAACATAAATCTTTGCGTTGGCGGTAATTTTTGTGGACACCGTATGTAATGACAGAATCTTTCGCATCTTGACTTAAAATAACCATGACTAAACGTTTCTTGCTTTTCTTTTTACTTACTTCTATTTTGACACTTCGTCTTTTTGCAAGTCCTCAAATGCCAGATTACATAATTTATAAAAGTGACACCATTGTTACTTACAATTTACTTGTTGAACAATATTT
>JAFBAF010000257.1 GCA_019247895.1 Parafilimonas sp.
CCCGCATTTAATTCCATCTCGGGCAAAGAATTTTCATTTCACACATTGTTTCAACCGGGCAATATTGCGCTGCTTGCAGGCATTGGTTTATTAACAGGTTTAGCCGGCGGAAGTTATCCTGCATTTTATCTTTCTTCATTTAATCCTGTAAATATTCTCAAAGGCAGCCTTTCAAAAGCATCAGGTAATGTAAACCTGCGCCGCACATTAGTTGTATTGCAATTTTCTATTTCGATGATAATGCTTATTTGCACCTGGGTTGTGTATTCGCAGCTTTCTTATCTTCAGCACAAAGATGTTGGTTTTGATAAAAGCCAGGTGATGATGGTAACGGTAAATACCGGCCAGGATGAACGGGGAAAGATCAATTCAATGAATAATGATTTTCGAACAATAGCAGGAGTAAAAACAGTTGGCAGTGCAAATAATTATCCCGGCAGCCCAAGCATTAATCTAAATCTGTTTACAGTACAAACTGACAGCGGAACAACAGATAAAGGAATTGAATGTTATGGTGTTGATGAAAATTATTTACCAACATTAAATATTCCAATTGTGGCCGGCCGCAATTTTTCCGGTCTCCCGGATACGTTGCACAGCATCCTTGTAAATGAAGCTATGGTAAAACACTTTGGATGGAAACAACCAATTGGCAAAAGAGTAAAATTTCCTGGTGATACGTCTAATAATTATTTGGAAGTTGTTGGCGTAGTGAAAGACTTCAATCAAAAATCGTTATACAATCCTATTGCGCCGCTATTACTTTTTTACGGTCCAAATGGAAATATCATTGAATTAAAAATGAACACTTCCAACTTATCAAAAACCATTGCACAAGTTGGTACTGTATGGAAAAAATATTTTCCTGAATTACCTTTTGAGTACAAATTCCTGGATGAAGATTTTAATTCACAATATATAGCTGATCAAAAGCGCGGAAAAATTTTTGCAACCTTCTCTATACTTACTATCATTATAACATGTTTGGGCTTGCTTGGCTTAACTGCATTTACTACGCAACAGAAACAAAAAGAAATAAGCATACGCAGAGTAATGGGCGCAAGCATTATGCAGATCATAACATTAACCACAACAAATTATTTATGGCTTGCATTGATCGCTGCTATAATAGCGTTCCCTGTAGCGTATTATTTCATGAACAACTGGCTGAAAATTTTTAGTTACAGTAACGGTTTATCAATAATTCCATTTATAATATCCGCGATTATAATTGTATTAACCGCGGTGCTAACGGCAATGTTTTATTCAGCCAAAGCGGCATTGGCAAAACCTGCAGAAAATTTAAGAATTGAGTGAATATTCAAACAAGCTGCAGCAGCAATAATATATGTATGATTAAAAACTATTTTAAAATCGCATGGCGCAATATTCTTAAAAGCCGCTTTTATTCTGCTGTAAATATTATTGGCTTATCATCAGGCATTGCATTTACATTATTGATTGCAGCCTATGTGTGGAGTGAATTACAGGTAAATAAGAATTTAAAAAATGCAGACCGGCAATACATCATTGAAAGCAACTGGAAAGATGTGAATGAAGGTTTTCCATTGGCAACATTAGGGCCTTTGGCGCATGAATTAAAAACAAAACATCCTGACCTTATTGCGAATTATTACAGGTATGATGGTGTGACATCGAATGTTTCGAAAGGCGATAAAAGCTTTCGCGAAAATTTGCAAATTGGCGACAGTACTTTGCTGAACATGTTTGGTTTTACATTGCAATATGGTGATGCAAGCAATGCCCTAAAAAATCCATTTACGGTTGTAGTTACAAAAGATGTTGCAAAGAAATATTTTGGTAAAACAGACGTGGTTGGGCAAACAATAACCATTGAAAATTTTCAGGGTTCAAAGCATGATTTTTTAGTTACCGGCGTGTTGAATGATATTCCAAAAAATTCTGTTACTCAATTAATAAATGCATTTCCGGGCAGGTTTTATGTTTCAACGGCTAACCTGGATTTTTTTGGCAGAAACATGAATTGGCAAAACAGTTTTATTGTTAATTATATCGAACTGCAAAAAGGTGTTTCACCAAAACAACTGGAGCAAGCCATCAATCATTTAATAAAAGAAAATGCACCTGCGCAAATAGCCGCTGATCTTACACCACAACTTGTTGCATTAAAAGATTTGTATTTGTCTGCAAACAATAATCTTGTTCAAAAAATGATATATGCTTTGTCTGCAATTGCATTATTCATTTTAGCGATGGCGATCATCAATTTCATCAACATGTCTGTAAGCCGCTCTGCTGCAAGAATGCGTGAAATTGGAATTAGAAAAGTATTAGGCGGATTAAAACGACAACTCATCTTTCAATTCTTAACAGAATCAATCATCGTCGTTTCTTTTGCAACAATATTTGCGTTTGTTTTATATGCAGCAACAAGAAATTTATGCAGCAATATTTTAGGAAATGTAATTCCGCCGTTAACTGCTTTCCCGCTTTACTTTATTGCATTTCCTTTTTTATTTATTGTATTCATTGGATTTACCGCAGGCATTTATCCTGCGTTTGTTTTATCTTCATTAAAAGCAGTTGAATCGCTTAAAGGAAAATTAACTTCAGTAAAAGATAATGTGCTGCTGAGAAAATCTTTGATCGCATTTCAATTTATAACAGCAACAGTTGCTTTTGTTGGTGCAATCATTATTTCGCAACAAATAAATTTATTTCTTACAAGCAATCTTGGTTATAATAAAGATTATGTTTTGTCGGCGCAAGTGCCGCGTGACTGGACCCAACAAGGTGCAAACAAAATGGAGATCATACGTAACCAGTTAACAGTAATACCGCAGGTGAATAATGCTTCGCTTTCGTTTGAAATACCTGATGGCAATAACAGCGGTAGTGCGCAGTTGTATAATTTCGGATCAGATTCAACACAAGCAATCACCGCACAGGCTTTAACAACAGATGAAAATTATTTAAGCGTTTACAAAATTCCTTTAAAAGCAGGCTCTTTTTTTGAAGGTCATGCGCTTGATTCAGGCACTATAATTTTAAATGAAACAGCAGTAACCGCACTTGGTTTTAAAACTGCAGGCAATGCAATTGGCAAACAGGTAAGAATTCCAGGTGATCCGACAATTTATACTATTAAAGGTGTTACAAACGATTTTCATTTTGGTGCAATGAATCAAAAAATTGCGCCGATAGCTTTTTTCAATGTGCAATTCGCAACCATCTACCGCTATTTATCTTTTAAAATAAATCCTGGAAGCATACCATCGGCAATAGATGCATTGCAAAAAAAATGGAATGCATTGATGCCCGGCGCTCCGTTTGAATATAAGTTTATGGATGAAACATTAACGCAGTTATACAAATCAGAAATACAATTAAAAAAAGCTGCTTACACCGCAACAATTCTTGCATTCATCATTGTATTGTTAGGTGTTGTTGGTTTGATTTCGTTAAGCATTCAAAAGCGCACAAAAGAAATTGGCATACGCAAAGTGTTAGGCTCATCAGTTGCTGCCATTATCACACTATTTATAAAAGAATTTTTGTTGGTGATATTGGCAGGTGGAATAATTGCCTGCCCGCTTGCTTACATTATCATGCATAACTGGCTTCAGAATTATGCATACAGAGTTGATATAACCGCATCACCATTTGTTATATCAATTATTTGCCTGGGATTGATAACAGCATTGCTTATTTGTGTGCAAACAATTAAAGCAGCAATTGCAAATCCAATAAAAAGTTTAAGAACTGAATAATTGTCTGAACACGGTTTTTGCAGATTGAATGATTTACAGGAATTTAATATAACGCATTAAAGGTACAGCCTGATTGTTCGCAATTAATCAGAAACTGTTCATTTCCGAACACTTTTTATCAGCCCTTTATCATAAAACTCTTATGTACAAAGGTTTTTTATACTGGCACAACCGTTGACGCATTTTATACGGAATCTTATAGAAGACTATTAAAAAATCACTGCAATAATAAAAATCACTGCAATATTATGTTACGTAATCATTTTAAAATTGCATGGCGAAATTTGATGAAATATAAATTTATTTCTTTCATCAATTTGTTTGGTTTAACTATTGGTTTAACCTGTTGCCTGCTTATTCTTACTTATATTTTAAATGAATTAAGTTACGACAAGTACAATAAAGATGCAGACCAGGTTTATCGCATAACAAGAACTTTTTACGATGGCGATGGTAAAGAAACACTTGATCTAAGCACTATTTCACCACCTTTTGGATATTATCTTCCTACAGATTTTCCAGAGATTGAAAAAATGACACGATTGCTGAATAACGGCACTGCGCCATTACGGTACAAAGACAAACTCATCAATGAACAGAATGTTTATTTTGCTGATGGAAATTTGTTTGATGTATTTTCAGTTAAAGTAACAGAAGGCAATCCAAAAACTGCGCTGAACGAACCATTCTCTGTAATGCTTACAGAAGAAACAGCAAAGAAATATTTCGGCAACGAAGACCCGATAAATAAAGTGCTTCGCGCCAATAATCAATTCGATGTTAAAGTAACAGGCGTTTATAAAGCATTTCCTGCAAATGCACATCTTCATCCAAACATATTGGTATCGTTTAACACTTTAAAAGACAGTACTGTTTACGGTGAAGAAAATTTACGCACGAACTGGGGCAACAACTCTTTCTTCACTTATATAAAACTGCCCAAAGGTTATAATATAGAAAACATGAAGGCCAGATTTCCTGCCTTTCTTGACAAACACATGGCAGGCCAGTACGGCGCCAATAAGCCATCAAAAGGCACTAAACTGGATCTGCAAAAACTCACTGATATACATTTGTATTCACACACTGATTACGAAGCAGAACCCAACGGTGATATTAACCGCGTATATGTTTTTTCTGCGATTGCATTGTTTATTTTATTGATCGCATGCATTAACTACATGAATCTTTCTACTGCACGCTCTGCCTTGCGTGCAAGAGAAATAGGAATAAGAAAAGTTGTAGGCGCAAGTAAAACAGAACTGGTTGTTCAATTTTTAAGCGAATCAATATTAATAACATGGTCGGCAATTATAATCGCATTTTTGTTATTGTATTTTACATTGCCATGGTTGAATAAAGTATCCGCTCAAAATCTTTCAATAAGTATTTTATTGAAATGGCAGGTTTTAGTGCCGCTGTTTTTATCTCCTTTTTTAATTGGATTTATTTCAGGAATATATCCTGCATTGTTTATGTCATCTTTCCAGCCTGTAAAAACATTAAAAGGATTATTTAAAACGGGGGGCAGCAATATTAGTTTTCGCAAAGTGCTTGTAATTACACAATTTTCTATTTCAATCATCCTCATCATAACAACTATCGTAGTATTTCAGCAATTGCATTATATGCAAAATGCATCGTTGGGTTATGATAAAGGACATATAGTTACATTGCCTTATTACACCCAGTTAAACGATCAGTATGAATCATTCCGTAATACATTATTACAAAACCCGGGTATTAAAGATGTAGGCCGTTCTTCAAGAATTCCCACCGGCAGGTTATTGGATGATATGGGCGCTTCAGTTGCAGGGGGAGATTCTTTGGTGCCGTTAAAGTCAGAGATAAGATATGTTGCAACTGATTATGATTTTATTCCAACCTACGGAATTCATATAGATGCGGGCAGAAATTTTTCACGCAATTACGGAACAGATACTTCTAATTTTATTATTAATGAAGCCGCTGTAAGATCGGTTGGCTGGAAGTCTGCACAGGATGCGGTTGGCAAGAATATGAAGTATGGATTTCTAACGGGCCATATCATTGGCGTTATGAATGATTTTCATTTCGAATCACTGCATGAAGAAATCAAGCCGATGATATTTATTATGCCTGCCACAGCTTCAAACAATTCTTTTTACAATAGTATATCAATAAAAATTGCGGGAAATAATATGGATGCTGCATTGGCAACTTTAAAAAATACATGGCAAAAATACCTGCCTGATCTGCCTTATCAATATACTTTTCTCGATGAAAATTTTTCAAAGCTGTATGATGCTGAGCAGAAGCAGGAAACCATATTTACAACATTTGCGTGCGTCGCAATCTTTATTGCTTGTTTAGGATTATTTGGTTTATCAGCATTTGCAATTTCACAACGTGTAAAAGAAATTGGTGTACGCAAAGTATTGGGAGCAAATACAGGAACCATAGTAACATTATTATCAAAAGACTTTTTGAAACTTGTATTAATTGCAGCAATTATTGCATTTCCTGTTGCATGGTATGCAATGGATAAATGGTTGAGCGATTTCGCCTACCGTGTAAAAATGCAATGGTGGGTATTTTTATTTGCGGCATTTGCAGCTGCACTTATTGCGTTATTTACAGTAAGCTTCCAGGCAATAAAGGCAGCGCTTGCAAATCCGGTTAAGAGTTTAAGAACAGAGTAATTTATTTAAAATGATGTTAGCTGTAAGAACGGCTTTTACAGCTAACATTTTTACCACATCAGTGTATTATAACAGCCTTATTGTCCAAAAATCACTTGCCAAATCAGGATTAGTTAAATAATCGTAAGGCATGTAAAAGTTACCTTTATCACCCCATGTGTTTCCCCAACTGTTTCTGCAAATGAATACTTGTTTTTCATCATCATAGCCTATACACATTACCGCATGTCCGCCCAAAACTTTTTCGTTGGGTTGAGGCATAGGCACCATGCCTGTTTCAGCAACATCATTGCTTTCAAAACTTTCGAATACGGTAAAGCCAAATATAAATGCAAAACCATCTGCAAGACAGTTCTTTAAATTATCAATGCTTGAATTGTCAATCTTTAAATACTCTTTTATTTTGAATTCAGCCGCTGTTGTATAACAACGTTGATCCGGTTTGGCTTTATATTGGCTTATATCATACTCCCACATGTGTTCTCTGCATGCACCTTGTTTGTACAATACATTTATTGAATCCCGGATTTGCGCACCGGAATCATAGTTCACCGTATTTTCAATTACACGTTCATTATAATAAATAAATAAACGCGATGCGCGGTAACTATCGAGGTTTTGTTTTGAACGTTCAAAGCCAACAGCAGCCGCCGCTGCATTAGCGGTGCAGGAACCTAAGTCGCCCTGGTCGAATATGTGTTTATATACATGACGCATGTCAACTTTCACCGGGAGGCTTTGTACTTTTAAAGCAGGTATAAATTTGTGGTCTCTAAAATCGCCACGGGATGGACGCCAGTTAAATTTGTGTTTCATAAGTCGTTTAATATATCAGTCGTACTTTACTTTTATGTGGCATCACAAAAAATAAAAATTCGTGGCCTATGTATTAAACAAACAATTTACCACAGTGTTATACGGAAAGCGACTTTGCAGTAAAGCAAGATTATTCATTAGGATTACCAAGCACGGCCTTAAAAATATTCTGCAGTTCCTGCGGGTTGCCCGGTTTTTTAAAATAGTTAACGGCTCCTAATTTAATAGCAGGTTTTTTACTGTTGAATCCATCACTGGTAGAATAAATATAAACCGGGATTTCTTTCAGACCGGTATCATCTTTTAACTGCTTAAGCACCTGGAGCCCGTTCATTTTAGGCATATTTATATCGAGAAAAATAAACTCTGGAATCGCTTTGCCAAGCATTTTCAAAGCTTCCTGACCGTCGTGTGCAGAAATCAATTCAATGCTCTTATCAAATTCAGCCAACTGTTGCTGAAACAATTCATGTTCGTCAGCATCATCATCAATAAGCATTACGGTAGCCATAGCTATTTAGGTTATAATGAATATGTATGAGTGTAATAATGAGAGAGAACCCAAATATATAATAACGAATAAAATTTCCAAAAACTATTCTCCTTGGAGTTAACAGTTAAAGATATGCAGCCTTATTTGTTTTATTGGCAATGAATATTATTAAACTAAAATAAATACGAATAGTAATTACTATTTAGCTTGCTTTTTGTACTAACGTATTCATGGCGAATGCAAACCCCATTCGTTTTACTCTTTCAAACGGTGCTGAAGTAACTGTAAAGGAGATAGCGAATAATAAATATGACTTTGAATTGAAATTGCCTAATGGCAACAGGAAAACATTTGTGTGGTCAACTGATTCTGCTGCCGAGTTTACCAATGGAAGCGGAAAAAAAGACGGGTTGGTTGCAGAAGCAATACAGCAGTTTACAAACATGTTGTAAGCTAACCATGAAGACCAATACTTGTAACAGCAGGCAGTTAGCTGTGTTGCATTGCTTATCAATTGCAACAAAGCGTTTTATATTGTTTCATTCTTTCCTCAAAAGAGATGTTCAATATTAAACGGCGAGTAAACTTTGGTCTGGTGCTACGCAAATTCCAACTAGAAAGTTTAGGGCTTATCTTCTGATATTTTTTTAAAAGCTAACAAGGAACTGTAAAGACATAATTGTTACTGTAAAAGCATAATTCAGTTGCTAACCAAATACGCTAAATACAACTGCTTAATTAAACGATCCAAAATAAAAAGAGCCAACGTAGAAACGTAAGCTCGTTTTTCAACCCTAAACCCTTAAGATGTAAATGTAAATTTTTTTTATGAATTAGTATAATCTTTCACCGGGGTTAATGTTGCAAAGGTGTACCGCGGTTAAAGCATGTTGTTGGTAAACGTTGATTTTTTCCTGCTCAATATTTGTATAGATAAATAATAAGTTACTGAGCTATATAATTTAGCTGCATCGCTTATAACCTACAATAAATTAATTGAATGCCCGAAAACAATTTGCCAGCACAGGAAAAAGTAGAGACTATTATAAGTGCAGCAGCACAAAGAATAATTGTTATAGGTGCATCTGCCGGCGGCTTTGAAGCCTTTAAAAAAATTGTTCATGATTTGCCTGCAGATTTTGCAACGCCGATATTTATTGTGTGGCACATGAGCCCGGATGTACGCGGCATTTTACCACAGGTATTAAATAAAGAAAATACAATAATGGCTGCACATGCATATAATAATGAAGAAATAAAACCGAACAGGATTTATATAGCGCCGCCCGATCATCATTTGCTTATTGAAAACGGTAAATTAATGGTAACGCACGGGCCAAAAGAAAACCGTTTTCGCCCGGCGATAGATCCCTTATTCCGTTCCGCTGCATACACTTATGGTAACCGCGTAATAGGTATTATATTATCGGGTGCTTTGGATGATGGGACCGCCGGTTTATGGACGGTGAAACATTACGGAGGCATTGCTATTGTTCAGGACCCGTTAGATGCCGAAGTGCCATCTATGCCCGAAAATGCAAGGGGTAAGGTAAATGTAGATTACTGTATTGGTTTATCAGAAATGGCTGAACTGCTTGTTCGTTTATCAAAAGAGCCATTACCTGAAAATGTTAATGTTATGAAAGATGAACAAACAAAAAAAGAAATTGAAATTGCATCTGAAGAAAGCGCCATGAAAAAAGGCGTTTTACAATTTGGTGAGCTTTCGCCATTTGCCTGCCCTGAATGTCATGGAGTGTTATCAAGATTGCAAAATGGTAATATTGTTCGCTATCGTTGCCATACCGGCCATGCGTATTCTGTAGATGCATTGATGATGGCGCTGACAGAAAAAATTGAAGATAGTTTATACAGCGCCATTCGCGGCATGGATGAAAGTGTCATGTTGCTAAATCATATCGGCGACCATTATTCAGAAGCTAACCAGCCAAAGCTTGCTGCTTTATATTTTAAAAAGGCAAAAGATGCGGAAGAGCGTTCAAACTGGGTGCGCAAAGCCGCTTTAGATCATGAACAATTAAATAAAGATGCTTTGGACCGGGAAGCGGAAAACGAAGCGAAAGCCCAATAAAAAAATAAGCAAAGTAATTTAATGCTTCCGGTCTGCGTGTCACTACTGTTCCCGCCACCCGGTGTTATTAGCCACTTCTTTTTTTTCAATTCTTGTGTTCATCATTCCCTAAGTCTTAACAGTCCCACAGAAACTCAAACCCCAAATTAATTTTCTGACTTACTTTTTTATTTAAACTTTTTACAGACCTTAGTAACAAAAGTTATTATTAAGCAATGGCTAAAAAATCAAATGATAAACAAGTGCAACCCAATACAGATACTGCCAACATAAAGCCGGCAAAAGACGAATTTCTTATCGTTGGTTTGGGTGCTTCTGCAGGTGGCATACAGGCGTTGCAGGAATTTTTTCAACATCTGCCGCTAAAATCAGGAATGGCGTATGTGGTTATCCTGCATCTTTCGCCCGACCACGACAGCAGCCTTGCTACTGTTTTGCAAACTGCCACAAAAATGCCCGTTGCCCAGGTTACAGAAAAAGTTAAAGTACAACCAGACCACGTATATGTTGTTCCACCCAACCAGCATCTTACCATGCAGGATGGCAGTATCATCGTTTCGCCCAATATACAGGTAGAAGAACGCCGTGCACCGGTAGATATATTTTTCAGAACCCTGGCTGATGAACATGGCTCAAGAGCTATCGCTATTGTTTTATCAGGCACCGGCGCTAATGGTTCAATGGGTTTAAAAAGAGTGAAGGAAAAAGGCGGCGCAACATTCGTACAAAATCCGCGGGAAGCAGAGTTTAACGAAATGCCCCGCAATGCTATTGCAACAGAGTTAGTAGATGAAATATTGAATGTAGCTGATATTCCCGCAAAAATTATTGCCTATAAAAACAGTCTTGGCAAAATTCAAATTTCAGAAGATGCGGAGAAACGACCGCAGGACCAGCAACAAGCGTTGCGTGAAATATTCACAGAAATAAGAGTACGTACAGGACATGATTTTTCAAACTACAAACGTCCCACTTTATTAAGAAGAATTGAACGCCGCATCAATATTCATAATCTTCCTGATCTTCCCTCTTACGTTGCGTACATGCATCAAAACCCCGAAGAAACAACAGCTTTACTTAAAGATTTATTGATTTCTGTAACTAATTTTTTCCGCGATAAAAAAGCATTCGAAGTAATTGAAGAAGAAGTTTTGCCATTGCTGCTCAAAGGCAAAAATTCTGAGAACCAGTTACGCATTTGGACAGCAGGTTGCGCTACAGGCGAAGAAGCTTATTCGCTGGCTATTCTTTGTGCAGAAAAGGTAGCCGGTGTTATTGATGCGCCTAAAGTACAAATTTTTGCTACAGATATTGATGAAACTGCTATTGCAACCGCAAGGGAAGGTTTGTATAGCATAAACGATCTGGCTGATGTTTCTCCTGAACGTTTGCGCAGGTATTTTTCAAGAGAAGGAGATGAATACCGCATCCGCAGGGAAGTAAGAGAAACCATCATGTTTGCAAATCATAATTTTTTAAAAGACCCGCCTTTTTCTCACCTGGATCTAATCAGTTGTCGCAACGTAATGATCTATTTAAATCATGTGGCGCAGGAACGGGTAGCAGAAACTTTTCATTTTGCATTAAACCCGGGCGGCTATTTGTTTTTAGGGTCATCAGAATCTGTAGATGGCGCAACAGATCTATATGCTAATTATAACCGCGAAAATCATATTTTTCAAAGCAGGCAGGCAACGCAAAGGGCTTATCCTATCCCTGAATCAATACCGAATTTCAAAATAGATAAACAGCCTTTAACCACTACGCAGGAGCAGGAAAATAAAATACTTGAACGCATTTCGTTTGGCGATCTGCACCAGCAATTATTAGAACAATATGCACCGCCATCATTGGTGGTAAATGAAGAATATGATATTGTACATTTAAGCGAACGTGCAGGTAAATATTTGCAAATAAGCGGCGGTGAACCTTCTCAAAATTTATTAAAACTTATCCGGCCTGAATTAAGACTTGAACTGCGTTCTGCTTTATACCAGGCAACACAAAGGCAAAGCGCTGTTGAAGCAAGAGGTTTAAAAACAAATATTGGCGAGCATTCTGAAATCATCAACATTCATGTGCGTCCTGTATTGCGTGCCGGCGATACAGCAAGAGGTTTTATGTTGGTTTTATTTGAAACTTCAACCGAAACAACAGAACATGAAATTTTATTAGCGAGTGATGAACCGGTTGCAAGGCAATTAGAGGAAGAACTGATACATTTAAAAACACAACTGCGCACATCAGGCGAGCAGCACGAGTTCCAGGCAGAAGAATTAAAAGCAAGCAATGAAGAGTTGCAGGCAATGAATGAAGAGTTGCGTTCTGCCGCAGAAGAACTGGAAACGAGCAAAGAAGAGTTGCAATCAATGAACGAAGAATTACGCACTGTAAACCAGGAATTAAAAGTTAAGATAGAAGAAGCAACACTTACTGCAAACAATCTTCAAAATTTAATTAACTCAACAGATATTGGTACTATTTTTCTCGACCGCAGTTTTCGTGTGGCATTGTTTACACCGGCTGCAAGAAATATTTTCAATCTTATACCTGCGGATTATGGCAGGTCGTTAAGCGATATTACCAGCAGGCTTGAATACCATAATTTATCGCACGATGCAGAAACGGTACTGGAAAAACTTACAATGCTGGAACAGGAAGTAAACACCACCGAAGGTAGAGTTTTTTTAATGCGTATTTCGCCTTACCGTACCACAGAAGACCGCATTAATGGTATTGTAATAACTTTTGTTGATATTACACAACGCAAAGAAGCGGAACAACTATTGCAGCAGAATATGGATGAGCTAACCCGTTTTAATAATGCAATGGTAAGCCGCGAAAGCAGGATGATTGAATTAAAGAAAGAGGTGAATGAATTATGTGAACGTTTAAAAGAAGCGCCTCGTTACCCACTCGATTTCGAGAAGGAAGAAAATAAATAATAGTGTCTTTTAGAAGTACAACCCTTCGTCATACCGAGGTAACAAAACATCTCTCGAATTTAAAGGTTAAATATTTAAGAGATTTCTCCTATCGTCGAAATGACGATGTAAGAACATAGTGAATTTTGAAAAAGATAATGAAGTTGGAACGTCATGTCGGGGTAACGAGACATCTCATGAATTTGAAACTGGTTGAATGTTTAAGAGATTTCTCCTATCGTTGAAATGACGACATTAAATAAACACACAATGCCTAACCAGCTAAACGATAAAAAAACCTTGTTTCCAAATTCAACAAATGGCAATGGAAACACAATGCACCAGCTCACTGAGCAGGTAAGCGAATTGCAAAAAGCCAATGAAGAAATCCGCGCCGCGCGCCGTGCTGCTTTGAACTTAATGGAAGACGCTATTCTTTCCAAAGAAGCGCTGGAAAGAAGCGAAGCACAACTGGCAAGGGAACTTGCGGATTCGCAACAATTGCAAAATGTAAGCAGCAGCTTAATTGAAGCGAATAATGTTGATTTACTGTATGAAGAAATCATTAATGCTTCAAAAAACATTATGCATTCATTTGCGGTAAGCATGCAAATGTATATTCAAGAAAGAAATGCCTTGCAGTTAATTGCATGGAAAGACTTTCATCCTGATGCTGCAAAATTCTGGGAATGGGTGAGCGCTGATTCTGAAAGCAGTTGCGGTATTGCATTAGCAAAGAACAAACGGATTATTATACCGGATGTTGAAAACAATGAATACATAAAGAATGGTGATCTTGAAGCTTATCGCTTGTCAGGAATTCATGCAGTTCAATCCACACCGCTTATTTCCCGCTCAGGTAAAATTGTAGGAATGCTTTCCAACCACTGGGCTGATGTTTATGAACCAACTGAACGTGAATTGGGTTTGCTTGATGTGCTTGCTCGTCAAACTGCAGACCTTCTGGAACGCAAAGCTGCTGAAGAAGCATTGCGCAAAAGCGAAGAAAGATACCGCACTTTATTCAATTCAATTGATGAAGGATTCAGCTTACTGGAAATGATTTTTGATGATGAAGGTCATGTAATTGATTACTGGCATAGAGATGATAATCCTTCTTTCACACGAATGACAGGGATAAAAGACTCAACCAATAAGCGCATGAGCGAGCTTGTTCCGGATCTTGAACCCGAATGGCATCAAATGTTGGAAAAAGTTTGTTATACCGGCGAACCGATGCGTACTGAATACCAGGTGCAGCAACTTGGACTATGGTTTACCTGCTATCTTTCCCGTGTAGGCAATCAGGGAAGCCCCTTTATCGCTGCCATTTACGACGATATAACTGAACGTAAACTCAATGAACAACGCCACGCATTTTTGCTGAAGTTGAATGATGCCATTCGTTCGATAACTAACCCGGTCATTATTCAGCAAACAGCTATGCAAATTTTAGGCGAACATCTAAATGTAAACCGCGCTTTTTATGGTGAAATGATGGATAATGAAGATACGCTTTTGATTGGACCCGGTTATGCAAAAGATACTTTTCCATTGGAAGGAAGTGTGAGCGTTTCTGCTTTTGATTTGGATATGGCAGAAAAATATTACCGGCTGGGAAAAACAGTAATAATAGATGATATTTATAAAGATTGGCCATTTTCGCAAATAACGTTAGAACAATTTGAAAATATTAAGGTAAGAGCTGCTGCCGGAGTGCCACTGTTGAAGTCAGGAAAAGTGCGTGGCATTTTAAGCGTTCATCAAACAGAACCACGCAAATGGACAGCCGCAGAAATAACCATTTTAGAAGAAACAGCCGAACGTACATGGGCTGCAGTAGAAAGAGCAAAAGCAGAACAGGCACAGCGTGAAAGCGAAGAGCGGCAGGCATTTCTGTTGCACCTAAGCGATACCATAAGGCAACTGAACGATCCTTCAGATATAGAATATGAAGCTGCACGTTTGGTGGCAGAAAAATTGGAGGCCGACCGGGTACACTTTGCGGAGGTAACCGAAGATGAAAGGCTGGTGGTGCGCAAAGATTATGTTCGTGGTAATGCACCTTCAATTGGTGGAACCATTAAACCAAAAGTTATTGCAGCAGCCATTACATTAGAGAGGGATGAGCCCGTTATTATTCCTGATATAGAAGCTTTTCCGTTGCTATCTAATGAAGAAAAAGCTTTTCTTGCCGCTGAAAAAATTCGAAGTCAGCTATCGGTGGCACTTAGTAAGCAGGGAAAGAAAGTGGCAAGTTTTTCCGTTGACCAAACTACACCACGCCAGTGGAAACCGCTTGAAGTTTCAATTTTGCAGGATGCTGCTGAGCGTACGCTGGCAGCAGTAGAAGTAGCCAAAGCCGAACAAGCGTTACGCCAAAGCGAAGAACGCTTGCGCACCCTTGCCGATGCAGTGCCGCAGGTAATTTGGGCAAACGATGCAGAAGGCAAAGCCAACTATTTTAATATGCGTTGGTATGAATACAGCGGGCTTAATTATGAACAATCTGTTGGGTTAGGATGGGAAGCAATTGTGCATGCTGATGATGCACCGGCATCTGTTGAAAAATGGAACAAAGCGTTAGCAGCAGGTGAAATTTTCGACACAGAATACAGATTGAAAAGACGCGATGGTGTGTATCGTTGGTTCATCGGCAGAAATGTTCCATTAAAAAATGAAGAAAGTAATATAACAGGATGGTTTGGTTCAGCAACAGATATTGAAGATTTAAAAGAAGTACAGGAAGCCTTAAGCCAAAGCGAAGCCCGTTTGAAAATAACGATGGAAAGCGCCGTTGATTACTGCATCATTACCATGGATACAGAAAGAAAAATTCAGCGCTGGAGCAGTGGTGCAGAAAAAACATTTGGTTTTACAGAACAAGAAGCATTAGGCAAATCTGCTGATATAATTTTTACTGAGGAAGACAAGGCAGCTTATGCACCGCAAACAGAAATGGAGGCTGCCCGCGATACTGGTAAGGCAATTGATGAACGCTGGCACCAGCGCAAAAACGGTTCCCGCTTCTTTATGAGTGGTGTAATGCGGCCTATTTATGATGGCACGTTGACAGGTTATGTAAAAGTTGCACGGGATATTACCGAGCAAAAATTGCTTGAACAACAAAAAGACGAATTCATTGCTATTGCCAGCCACGAATTAAAAACACCTGTAACCAGCATTAAAGCTTATGCAGAATTTTTAGGTTATGCACTTCAGGAAGCGAATGACGAACAAAGCATTTCTTTAGCGGAAAGGTTGAATGCCCAGGTGGATCGGCTTACAGAACTTATAAACTCTTTGTTTGATACAACCAAGATTTCTGAAGGACAATTGCAACTTTCTTTAGAGCAATTTGATATGCATTCGCTGATGGAAGAACAGATCGGGTATTTGCAACGTACTACTCAGAGCCATAAGATAATTTTTTTGTCGCCCGGCAAAACAAATATTGTTGCGGATAAAGAAAGAATTACCCAGGTGTTGGTTAATTTAATATCCAATGCCATTAAATATTCTCCAAACGGCGGGGATATAATTATTAATTTAGAAAGAAATGAAGATGGCATCCAGGTAAGCATAAAGGATAAGGGACTTGGCATTCCGGCAGATGTAAAAGAAAAAATATTTGAGCGTTTTTACCGGGTGCAAACTTCGCAAATAAGCACTTATCCCGGCATGGGCCTGGGGTTATATATAACCGCTACTATTGTTCAGCGGCATGCAGGAAAAATTTGGGTAGAAAGTACACCGGGTAAAGGCTCTGCTTTTTATTTTAGTTTGCCCGATAAAAGCTTATCATTTTCAGAATAAAAAAAGGAGCTTAACAAATAAGCTCCCCGCGAAAATTTTTGAACGATTTAGTTGATCTGCTCAAAACTGCTTGAGTAGTCATTCACCGGCGCTCCTGGTTCAATTCTCAACCAGGCTCCTTCCTTTTTGTAATAATATCTTGCGGTAAGATTATTCTGCAATTCATCCGCAGTAGCATCACGGTTTACCGTAGTTGTGCCCCACCCGTTGTAATGTGCCCATCCTGCGTAAAAAACAAAAGAACCTTCTGTTGAAGTAGAGCCTTCATCAAAAGCAATAGTGCCAACAGCTTTGGTTGCAGATTGCAGGTATTCGGTTTCGGCAGTGTAATAAAATTCTGCGTTCTTGCCATCAGCAGTGATCTTAAAAAACTTTCCGCTTTGCCATGCATTGCCCACATTTTGGCCGGTGTAAACATCAACCAGTTCTGTCATTGATGCATAACCACTTGACCAGTTGCCTGTTAATCCATCCGGTGCGGGTGTAGAAGGCGTGTTGAAATTTGAATTCGGACTGTCGCTGTTTTTTTTGCAACTTACAATTGTTGCAAGTGCTACCATTAATAATGCAGCTGAAAAAATCTTTTTCATGTTTGAGTGTTTTTTGTGTTTTGTTGATACAAACTTATAAGCGTATTACAGCGCGTGAAAGCGACTGATGTATGAAGCGAATTTTTTACATCATGAATTGATATAATTACGATGTGAATGCATTACTTGTTATAAATATGTGTAACAAAAAACTATTTCAATATTTAAAAATCATATTCTTGTTTTGTTCATGCACAGACACTATAACTTAATATTTTTACAGCTTAACGATTGTTGAATGATTGAATTAAAAAGAAGAACATTTATTAAGAATGCAATGATGGCAGGCGTTGCCGCTTCAGTTGTACCTGGTATTGTACCAGCCGGAAACAAAACTGCATCGCATACATCAGCGAAGAAAAAAGTAATTGTTGCCGGCGCAGGTATTACAGGTTTATGTTGCGGTTATGAATTAATGAAAGCTGGTCATGATGTAACAATTTTAGAAGCAAGCGGAAGATATGGCGGGCATGTGTTTACCGGCCGCGATGGTTTATCTGATGGATTATATGCCGATTTTGGTGCAGACCATATTACACAACCGGGCTATGAAAAATTCTTCGAGTATTGCAAAGAATTTGATCTGGAACTAATTCCTTATCC
>JAFBAF010000263.1 GCA_019247895.1 Parafilimonas sp.
AAAACAAAAACCAATTGCAAAAGAGATTTATGAAACAACAGGTGTTCCAATTCATGCGATGTCGCCATTGTGCAAGATCATTTGGTTAAAGCAGGAAGCAAGCGATATTTTTCGCAAGGCGCATAAATTCATTTCAATTAAAGAATATATTTTTTACAGGTTATTTGAAAAATATGTAATTGATCATTCTATCGCTGCAGCAACAGGTTTGTTTGATGAAAAAAATTTGTGCTGGTATAATGAAGCATTAAAAATTGCAGGTATAAAAAATGAACATCTGTCTGAACTATTTCCCGTTGAACATTTCGAAACACAATTGGTTCCATCTTTAAAAAAACAATTAAAAATAAAAAAAGAAATTCCTTTTGTTTTAGGAGCAAGTGATGGCGCTTTAGCAAATCTTGGCAGCGGAATTACAGATGCTAAAAATGCCGCTATTACAGTTGGCACAAGTGGCGCAGTACGCATTACTTCAAACAAATATTTGATTGATAAAAAGCAGCGATTATTCTGCTATTATATAAGCGATGGATTGTATGTAACCGGCGGCGCAGTAAATAACGGTGGCATTGCTTTGCAATGGCTGGTTGAAAAAATCTTTTGTGAAGATTTTAGCGATGAAAAAAACCTTAAAGCTGTAATTAATGAAACATCAAAAATTAATGCGGGCGCAAATGGTTTGATTTTTCTACCATACATTTTAGGAGAACGCTCACCGGTTTGGGACGAAAATGCAAAAGCAAGCTTCATCGGATTGAATGCATCGCATACAAAAGCACATTTAACTAAAGCCGTTTTAGAAGGCGTTTGTTTTTCGATAGTTGAAGTATTAAAAGCTTTGGAAGAAACAAGCGGCGATATAAAAAATATTTATTTAAGCGGAGGAATAATTCGGTCTGAAGAATGGGTGCAATTGCTGGCTGATATTTCAGGAAAAAAAATTATGGTGAATGAATCTGCAGACGCTTCCGCATTAGGTGCTGCTTTTATTGGTATGAAAGCCACCGGGTCAGTTAAAAAAATAAGTGAAGCAAAGCTATTTTTGAAAAATGTAAAAGATTTTCAACCTGATAAACAGCTTCATCATGCTTATAAAAAATATTTTAAAATTTATACAAGCTTGTATCAAAAACTGAAAGACACCTTTGATGAGCTATCTGTGTAAATAGCAAATAACACGCACAACTGCTTTTTTAATTTTTAATTTGGTTTTTTACTTCACACATTTGCAAAAAATTTTTTGAATGAACTTAATTGAAGAATTGCGCTGGCGTGGAATGTTGCAGGATATTATGCCGGGCACAGAAGAACAACTGAACAAAGAACAAACATCAGCATATATTGGTTTTGATCCAACTGCTGATAGTTTGCATATTGGCAGTCTTGTTCCTATTTTATTATTGGTGCATTTGCAAAAAGCGGGTCATAAACCTTATGCATTAATTGGCGGCGCAACAGGTATGGTTGGTGATCCGAGTGGCAAAAGCGAAGAGCGCAATTTATTAAGTGAAGACATACTAAAACATAACCAGGCAGCCGTAAAAAAACAACTCGAAAAATTTTTAGACTTTGATGAAAGTAAATCAAACGCTGCTGTAATGGTGAACAATTATGATTGGTTTAAAGACATGCTATTTCTTGATTTCATTCGCGATGTTGGCAAGCACATCACTGTAAATTATATGATGGCAAAAGACAGTGTGAAAAAAAGAATTGAAGGCGAAACAGGAATCAGTTTTACAGAGTTCACTTATCAATTAATCCAGGGTTATGATTTTTATTGGTTGTATCAACATCATAATTGTAAACTGCAAATGGGTGGAAGTGATCAATGGGGAAATATTACCACCGGTACTGAATTAATTCGCCGCAAAGCCGGAGGCGAAGCGTTTGCATTTACTTGTCCGTTATTAACAAAATCTGACGGCGGCAAATTTGGTAAAACAGAAAAAGGAAATATTTGGTTAGATGCTGAAAAAACTTCGCCTTATCAATTCTATCAATTTTGGTTGAATGCTGCTGATGATGATGCGAAGAAGTGGATTAGGATTTTTACGTTTTTATCTAAAGATGAAATAGAAGATTTGACGAAACATCATGAAGAAAATGCGGCAAACCGCCTTCTGCAAAAAACACTTGCAAAAGAAATTACACAATTTGTACATGGTGAAGAAGGTTTAAAACAAGCTATTGAAACAACGGAAAAATTATTTGCCAATCAATTTGCGCCTGCTGAAAGTTTAAGTGAAGAAGATCTGGAAAGCATGGATGGTGTTGTAAAGATTGAGCTCGATTCGTCAAAACTGAATATTGATATTACTTCTTTTCTTGCCGATACCAATATTTTTTCAAGTAAAGGCGAAGCAAGAAAAATGATACAAAACGGTGGCATAAGCATCAACAGAAAAAAAGTTGACAGTTTACAGATGACAGTTGACAGTTCACTTCTTCTGCATAAGAAATACTTACTTGTGCAAAAAGGAAAAAAGAATTATTACTTAGTGAGAGTAGTTTAAGCTGCTTTCAAATGTTTCAGCATTATCTGCAACTGATGGATGTGCCGCTGCGTGTGAAACACAACAAAATTCAATAATTCAAATTTTGTTATTTCACCAAATGCAGGCAAACTAATTACTTCAGTAAAATCTGCTTTACCACGCATATTTTTTAATTGTTCAATTGCATCTTCAAGCTTTTGTACCACTTGTTCTTTGGAATAGATTGTTTTTGTTGGAAGAATAAATTCCGGCGATTGAAACTTAATATTAAAGTTTAAAAAAGTTTTCTTTATTTCTTCCACTCTTTCATCTGCATTGCGTAATGCAGGCTGCCCTTGCATTTCCATTGACTGTGCAATTCCTTTAATTGATTTTGTAACATGGGAGGCAAGTTGCGCAATCGTCCAACTGTTTTTAAACGGAATTATATGAATGAGTTTTTCATTCGTTGATTCGATTAGTTTAAGAAATAAGGACGTTGTATTATCTAACTGCCCGAATAAAATATCCGTTTCTAATTTTATTATCGTCATAATTTTAAGTGTATTATTTTTCCTGAAGCACAGATAAAATATTTCCTGCCGGATCTTTGAACCAGGCAATCTTTGGGCCATGCGAATCCCGGCAAATTCCTTTTTCATCTGTTTTAATTTCGCCTTCGTATTGCTCAAACACAATACCCTTTGTTATCAATTCGTCAACAGTTTTTTCAATATCATCAACAGGAAAATTCAGCACTGTAAACGTTGCAGCTTCATGATTTGATTTTGGATAAATCATAATGTTATTGCTTCCTTCAATATGCAGTTCAAGCACACCCATTGGACTATCGCTGACTTTTAAACCTAAAATATTACTGTAAAATTCTTTTGCTTTTTGCAAATCGTTCACTGAAAAACTGCTGAAGGCTTTTGATTGTTGTAACATAAATAA
>JAFBAF010000306.1 GCA_019247895.1 Parafilimonas sp.
TGCAATGCCGCGTTCTAATTGTGGATCTATTCCATTTGACATCGCACCCAAATCTTCACGTACTTCAATATCAGGATCAACGCCATGACCTTCTTTGAACCATGTTCCATCCTGGTTATACATTCTGAATGTTGGCACTGTTATTCCACCTCCATCAATCAAAGATGGGCAACCGCTTACACCAATTAATCCGCCCCATGTTCTTTCGCCGATCAAAGGACCAAGCCCCTTCTTTCTGAAATAATCTGGAAAGGCATCGCCACCTGAACCACTCCACCCATTAATTAACATCACCTTCGGACCAAAATGGGCATTTGGTGGCCATGGCCATGATTCGCCATCACGTATTGCCCAATACGCCAATGGCGTACGATTCAGCATCTCAATAAAACGATCAGGAATTTGCCCGCCATCGTTAAAGCGTTCATCAATTATCAACGCTTTCTTATCCCATTGTGCACTAAATTCACGAATCAATTCGCTCTGTCCATCTGTTCCTGTACTTGGCACATATATATAACCAACATCACCATTTGTTTCACTATCAACTTTTGCACGCATAGCTTCAATCCATGCAAGATTGCGCAACCTGTATTCATCATCCAATGTTTGTACAATTGCGGTTTTTGAATTGGTGAATGATGGCGTTGAATTATATGTAAGCTCTACAGTTTTTTTAGCTAATCCCTGGAAAACCGAATAAGGTTCCTGGGCTGTTGTTAAAGGCACCCCATTCACTGCAAGAATATAATCTCCTTCGTGAATATTTACGCCCGGCGCATCCAAAGATGAATGCGCTTCTGCATCCCAGTTAGCACCATGAATTATTTTTTTGATCTTATAATAATTGCCATCGGCTTCCCAGTTCACACCTAAATAACCAACATTTTGATTTTTCGCATGCTCAACATCACCGCCGCCATGATAAGTATGTGATGAACTTAATTCACCAATCATTTCACCAATAATAAAATCAACTTCTTCACGTGTCATTGCGCCGGCAAGCATTTTAGAATAACGCTCACGCACTTTATTCCAGTCAACGCCGTGCATGTTTGCATCATAAAAATAATCACGTTCAATGCGCCATGCATCTGTAAATAATTGTCGCCATTCCTGTTTTGGATTGATCATCATTTGCATTTCAGATAAGCGCAATGGCTTTTCAAATTTTTGATTCTCGTCCGGATCAACTATTGCATAATTGCTCTCCTTTTGTACCAATATTTTTTTACCATCTGCAGATACCCAATAATTGTCAACTGCATCCATGATATTTTTTTCTTCTCGTTTGTCAATATCAAAATACTTAAGGGATGGTTTTGCATCATCGGGCGAGCCAGTGTTTGGCAGCTTTTGATAAATAATTTTTCCTTCGGCAGATGCCAGCTTGCCATAATTGCCTGCACTTAAGGGCAGCAATACCAATCTTTGCTCAAAGCCATTAAAATCTATGTCAACATTTTTTGTGTTTGATTTATCTTTATCAGCTTCATCCTTTTTTTGTTTGTCATCTTTTTTTGCGTTTGATTTTTCATCGTCAGCACTTTTCTTTTCATCTGCTTTTATTTCAACCGTATCATTTTTTGGAGCAATTAAAGACGGCGTTGTTTTATTTAAACTTATTACACCAATCTTGCTTGAATTTGCATAAATAAAAGAGTTGTCAATATCGCTGTAATACGGCGTGAAGTTATCCGTGATAACAACGTATAAATATTTTCCGTCTGCACTAAAAACAGGACTATAGCAATTATAAAAACCACTTACTGCCTGCGTTGCATGTTTGTTTTTATAATCATAGATAAACACAGTGTTGTGCTGGTTTTCTAAATCTCTCGTGTAAGCAAGCCAGCGGCTGTCAGATGACCAACTAAACAACATGGCATCTAACGCACCATCGGAATAACGTAATGCTTTATCTACGTCTGTTGTTTGATTGGTGGTAACATCATAAATTTTTATGCGCATGGCTTTATCAACAAAAGCCAATTTTTTACTGTCCGGCGACCAGAATGAACTATACCTAAATCCTGCGCCATACGATGTTAATTTTCTTGAACTGTTTTCTCTATTCATATCGGCAATCCACAATTCATATTCACCTGAAGAATCACTCCAATAAGCCATTGTTTTTCCATCAGGAGAATAAGCGGGATATCTTTCTGCAACACCGGATGTTCTTGTAAGATCTTTTACATAACCATCTTTTGCAGGCACAGAAAAAATATCCCCTCTTGCTTCAACCAAAACACGATTGCCATCTGCACTTAATGATACATGTTGCACTAATTTTTCAACACTCTCGATCTTTGGTTTTAATAACGCTTCATCTGTTATAACGTTTACATTTATTTCTTTTTGCTGTTGTGATGACAAAGAATACAAATACAATTTTCCGCCTGCTTCAAACACAATATCATCAGGACCTAACGATGGATAATGCACATCATAATCAGTAAACTTTGTAAGCTGTGTAAATACTTTTGAAGAAAGATCGTACTTCCACAAATTCATTCTCTCTTCTTCACCGCGATCACTTAAAAAATAAATTGTGTTTGCATGCCACATGGGAAATTCGTAACCTGCATCACTTTGCTGGGAAATATATTCTGAAACATTTGTTTGAAAATTATACAACACAATATCTGCTTTCCAACCGCCGCGATAACGCTTCCAGTTTCTGCCAACCTGCGAACGAAATACAAGCGCCATTTGATTTCCATCAGGAGAATATGAACCGTATTCTGCATAAGCAAAAGGCAATTTATTATCAGCGCCGCCATTTGCTGAAACAGTATAGAATTGATTGAACCGTGCCTTGCCGCTTTCTCTTATTGATGCAAACACAACACGCTTTCCGTCATTCGTCCAGTCAATAACACGATCAGGATAGCCATGCTCTGTTAAACGAACCGGCACACCACCATTTACAGGAAGTACATATACATCATTGTTGCCATCATAATTGCCACTGAATGCAATTGATTTCCCATCAGGTGAAAATTTAGGATAGCTTTCAACACCGGGAGGCGAACTTAGTTTGATAGCAGTGCCGCCATCTTTTGGAATGATCCAAAGATCGTTCGCATAACTAAAAACTATTTGTGTTTGCGAAACATCAGGATAACGAAAAAGACCGGCATCAATTTGTGCAAATACATTTAAAGAAAAAGTACAGCTTATTATGGCAATGATGAATTTTCTCATAGATGTAATTTTAGTCGCGATTAAATATAAGAATTAAATGTTTGAGGTTTGAATCAATGTGAAACATTTATACTAACGGCGGCAACGCTTATCTTTTCTCAAAAAGCCACCACAATCTTTTACGCGGCTTTACTTTGTAATTTTTAGTGATGTACGTTTTTATATGCTCCATTGCTTCATCAATACTATCTGTTATTAATACAAGTTGTAAATCGGTTGGGTCAATCGTTTTCGCTTTCACCATATCTCCCATTAATTCTTCAAGGTCTTTATAGAACTCTTTTCCAAATAAAATAATAGGAAATTGTGCAAGGCTTTTTGTTTGAATTAAAGTAAGCGTTTCAAAAAACTCATCCATTGTTCCAAAACCACCGGGCATACAAATAAAGGCGTAAGAATATTTTATAAGCAACGCTTTTCTAACGAAAAAGTAATCGAAGGTTACGCATTTATGTAAGTATTTATTTGCTTTCTGTTCAAAAGGTAATTTAATATTACACCCAACACTCATGCCGCCGCTTTCATATGCGCCGCGATTAGCTGCTTCCATAATGCCGGGACCGCCGCCCGTCATTGTTGTAAATCCTATTTCACCAATGCGTTTTCCAAACTCTCTTGCCTTTTCATAATACTCGCCATCTTCTTTAAACCTTGCTGAACCAAAAACAGTAATACAAGGGCCAACAAAATGCAATGCACGAAATCCTTTTATAAACTGCGACCATAATTTCAAGCTAAATATAAATTCATATCCGCGGCTTTTGGGCCCATCTAGATATACTGATTGCTTTGCAGGAATTATTCTTTCTGATTCTTTCATCGGCATAAGTAAAATAACTGCGTTTTTTTATAACTTGATCTTAATTGTTGCATATGTTTTGCTGAAAATATTCCTATGCTGTTGCATGTTAATAACGATAATCCGAATAGTCGCCACATAAAAACAATTACGGAATGTTTGCTTGATGGGGGCATAATTATTTATCCAACCGATACAATTTATGGTTTGGGTTGCGACATCTTTCAGCAAAAAGCAATTGAAAAAATTTGCAGGATAAAAAATGTTGATCCGCACAAAGCGCAGCTAAGTTTTATTTGTTATGATCTGAGTGATCTGAGCAAATACACAAAAGGAATTTCAACACCCTTATACAGAATGTTGAAAGAACATTTGCCAGGCGCTTACACTTTTATTTTGCCGGCGAGCAAAGAGGTTCCCAAAATTTTACAAAGCAAGAAAAGCACAATTGGTTTGCGTGTGCCTGATAATAATATTGCAAGAGAAATTGTAAGGCAATTACAACATCCTATTTTATCTGCAACATTGCCGGGAGAAATGGTTGAAGAATATACAGATCCTGATTTGATGCATGAGAATTTTAAAAACCTTGTTGATATTGTTGTTGATGGCGGCATTGGCGGAATGATTCCATCAACAGTTGTTGATTGTACAAAAGATGAATATGAAGTTTTAAGAATAGGTGCGGGAGAATTTGAGTTGTAAGTTAGGCGAATGGCATCTTTACAATCTTTGCTTTTACGGGGTTGGTTCTTATCTCAATAAAAATTTCATTATCTAATGCCGCTTTATCAACATCAACATAACCCATACCTATTGCTTTATTTAATGATGGTGATTGTGTGCCACTTGTAACTTTTCCAATTGTATTTCCTTCTGCATCTTTAATTAAATAATCATGACGGGGAATACCACGATCGATCATTTCAAAACCAACAAGTTTTCTTTTGATGCCTTCTGCTTTCTGTTTTTCTAAAATTTCCTTTGCAGTGAATGATGATGGTTTGTTCAACTTAGTTATCCAGCCTAATCCTGCTTCAAGCGGAGACGTTGCATCATCAATATCGTTTCCGTATAAACAATAACCCATTTCCAAACGCAGTGTATCTCTTGCACCTAAACCAATTGGTTTTATGTTAGATGATTTACCAGCTTCAAAAATTGCATTCCATATTTTATCCGCATTATCATATTTGTCTTCAAAATAAATTTCTACACCACCTGCACCTGTATAACCAGTAGCGCTGATGAGTACGTTGTCAACGCCGGCAAACTTTCCTTTTACAAACGTGTAATATTTTAAATTGAGAATATCATGCTCAGTTAGTGGTTGTAAAATTTTTGTAGCGTTCGGTCCTTGTATTGCAAGCAAACAGGTTTTATCGCTGATGTTATGCATCTCCGCATTGTTGGTGTTATATTGAGAAATCCAATTCCAGTCTTTCTCAATATTGCTTGCATTTACAACAAGCATGTACACTTTATTTTCTTCAATACAATAGACTATAAGGTCATCAACAATTCCTGCGTTATTATTAGTGAGTGAACTATACTGCGCTTTACCATTAGTTAATTTAGATGCATCGTTTGTTGTTACACGCTGAATAAGATCTAATGCATTTTCACCTTTCAAAA
>JAFBAF010000323.1 GCA_019247895.1 Parafilimonas sp.
AACGCATGGAAAGCATGCGTGAAAAAGGTCATGGCATTTTACTTACAACGCATTCAATGGAAGAAGCGGAAGCAGTTTGCGATCGTATTGCTATCATAGATCATGGAAAAATTATTGCGATTGATGTGCCGCAAATATTAGTTGATCAGCATCGCAGCGATGCGGAAGTAATTGCTGTATCAAGAAAAGGAAAAATAACTTTAGAAGATGTATTTATTGGTTTAACCGGGCGTGAAGTGCGCTCATAAAAAATATTTATGGCAACAACAATTCCTTCAACATCTATTGTATTAAAGTCTTTATTACGTGCCGATTTAAAAACGCAATGGCGCAACCGCAGGGCAGTTATACTTAGTTTGTTGATTCCCGTTGTTATTTTATATACCTGGAAGCCATTAATTACTGAGCACATGATGGCAGGTACTGCGGCTTTATCTTCCTGTACCACAATTGGGCTTATGGCAATCGGGTTAATGGGTTATACTAATTCTATTGCAAGAGACAGGGATAAAGGAATTTTCCTGCGATTAAGAGTGGCTCCATTGCCTGCGTGGACAATCATGATCAGCCGCTTATTTGTTCAGCTTGTAATGATTTTACTGGTCACCATTTTCGTATTGATTGCAGGTTATTCTTTCGACAATATAATTCTTCCTGCAACAGGTTACCTGTTAGCGTTCATTGCTGCTATTGTTGGTGCCTCTGTTTACCTCGCTTTAGGACAAGTAATTGTAGGGTTGATAAAAAACCCGGAAATAGTTAATGCGACAACACGGCTTGTATATTTTGTTTTTGTTATGACAGGTATGTTAGGACAATTTGCTCCCATTTGGGAAGTGGTAAAAAATTGCATTAAGTGGTCGCCTTATGGTACAGTGCAAACAATACTTTCAGCGAGCATGGATCCATCTAAATGGACAAGCACTACCACACAGGCTTTGCTTGCAACCATAGGCTACGCTGCTGTATTGGCAACGATTGGTATAAAAAAATTTCAATGGAGCGCAAAGTAAACTGAACAAAAATCTTCACCTTTTTAAAATTGTTTCTCACATTTCTAATCAAAGCTTTTCTGCTTGTTTCAGATATTATTTCTAAAAAAAGGCCAACCCTCGACAGGGCTGGCCGTTGCTAACCTATGAAAAACACCTTCGTTAATCTTTTAAATATTTTTGAGGTTCTTTCAGTTTAACAAAGAATGGCTTTACAATATTATGGCAGCCATAATTAGTACACAGCCATTTTTTTGAACACAGCAAAAATAATTCGCTAACGAATAATTTTCATGTGTCAAATCACACAAAAACCTTTGCCATTTATACAGGCTACGCTTTTAACAATAAGATTCAATTGTAATTTCGCCTGATTTCTCATTCACATTAATACGGCATTATTATTTCAAGTAATTAAATAATGAAAAACAGTTTATCCCAGAATATGCTTTGTGCCTTATTAAACCGAATTAAATTTTCATATTTCTTTTGTTTTCAATATTCATGTTTAATAATGTTTATAGCCAGCACGATTCATCTATGCACGTACATAATATGCAAAACATGAATATGAATGATACAAGGCAAGGCATGAACAATATGCAAATGAATGAACACGATAATATGCACATGCTTACAACGCCGTCTTCGTTTTCACTCAACCTTCCGATGAGCTGTAATGGTTCTGGAACAAGCTGGAGCCCTGCTGCAGTATCGATGTATGGACAAATGTACCATTCGCAAGACTGGATGTATATGCGGTATTATAATTTATTCATTCGTTACAATAAACGATATGTAACAAACAAAGCACTCGTGAAGATGAAATGGTTGATGCGCCACACACAAATTGGTAAGAAAGGGTTGTTTCGTTATTCAACAATGTTTTCTGCTGATGCGATTGTATGTAAAAAATCTAACGGCGTTGAAAGTATATATAAGAATATATCCCCGCCAGATGAAAATGTAATATTGATTTACGGTTAATTATTTTAATCAAACTGATATTTATTAGTTTAGCATTTGTTATGAACCAGCAGCTATAAAATGAACTTACAAAACGATTCGTACAAAAAAAAAGTTTTATTCCTTATTGCTGCCATCGGAATTTTCAGATTAATTCTTGCATTTACAATTGAGCTGGGCAATGATGAATCTTATTATTGGTTATATAGCCAGCATCTTAAATCAAATTATTTTGATCATCCGCCAATGATTGCGTTATGGATAAGAGCAACAACATTAAATCTTTGGTTGCAAAATTATCCTGGCTTTATCCGGTTAAGCAGCGTGTTAAGTTGTTGCATCGCTTCATGGTTCATGTACAAATGCGTTGCACAATTAAAAAATGAAAGAGCTGGCTTTATTGCTGCTTGTTTGTACAACGCATCTTTCTATGCAGGTGTTACAGCCGGTATTTTTGTGATGCCTGATTCGCCGCAAATGGTTTTTTGGACATGCAGTTTATACATGCTTGCGCTGGTATCGCAAAACGAAACAAGTTGGAAATACTGGCTCTGCTTTGGCATAACAAGCGGACTTTGCATAATGAGCAAATTGCATGGTTTATATATATGGATCGGGTTTGGATGTTTTATATTATTTTATAAAAGAAAATGGCTGCTGAACATAAAAATATACACTGCACTTGCAATTAGTATTACCATATGTTTACCTATTTTGCTTTGGAACATTAAGTACAACTTCATCACATACAAATTTGACGGGCCAAGAATTAATATTGAAGGCGCCACGCATAATTGGCAATATCTTTTTAATGAAATTCTTGGGCAAATATTCATTAATAACCCTGTAAATTTTGTCCTTATTATCCTTGGGTTATTTGCTTTAAGAAAACGTTCATTACAACGTTTGCCTGCGCTTATAATCTTTAATTTCACTGGTTTGTTTTTAGCGCTAACATTACTTGTTATTTCGGTATACCGACAAACATTACCACATTGGAGCGGGCCTGCTTATGTAAGTCTTTTGCCGTTGGCTGCAGTATATCTTGAGAAAAAAGTAGCCAATTCTCTTATGGCAAAATCTGCCTTAGCGCTGCATATATTTACCTTAATCATACTAAGTTTTGCCATCTATTATTATCCGGGAAATTTTGGAATAACGTCAGGAAAGTTTATTGGTTATTCTGATATGAGCCTTGACTGGTATGGATGGAAACAATCAGGTGAAAAATTTGACAGCATTTATAGTGATTATAAACAAAAAAATATTACTCCGCAAAACACACCGGTAATTTGCGATAAATGGTGGGGCGCTCATATTGAATATTATTTCTGCAGACCTTTAAATATAAAATTGATCGGCCTCGGAAATATTATGAATCTTCATGAATATGAATGGATGAATGCAATCAGAGAAGATTCTGTTAATATGCAACAAGCATTTTGTATTGTGCCTTCTGATGAATACTATGATGCGAAGAAAATGTATAATGCATATTATAATAGTATTGATAGTATTGCAACAGTAAAAACTTTTCGAGGCAATAAACCTGCACACGATTTTTATATTTATCATTTATCCGGGTGGAAAGGAATAGTTCCCATAATGCGCTGATAATTGTACAATTTCTTAAACGCAGAGTGGCATAATGTTGGCAGCTTTTCAACTATAAAAATTATTTTATGGAAGAACAAAAAGACCGCCGCCTTGAAACACCAGGCGAAGCAAACCGTGATAAACACATTAATTTTTTAGCGGAAGAAAATGGAGATGTTGATCCTGCTTCAGAGAATGATAATGATAACAATGATGAAAACGTAGAATCAGCTGATGACAATGGATTTTTCAGTGATGATGATAATGAACTTCAAACAAAAGAAGAACACGAGGAAGATAAAAGTAAACATCCTTCAAGCAAAGGAAAAGTGATACCGCTTGATCCGGATACAAACACAACAACGATTGAAGATAGGATCAGCGTTAATAAGAATAACGATGATTTACTTACGTTGGTTAAAGATGATGATTCAAATCCTTATGAAAATGAAGATAATCAGCCTCGTTGATTATTTTACGCCGTTATCATCATTCCACCAGCCTTTCATTTTTCTTATGTAAAGAATTTGCCCGGTGTGGTATGCATTGTGCGTACCAATATGCGCAACAGTTGATGCAATTTTTGCTAATTGATCATCATCAACTTTACTTACGAAATCTTCAATCGCAGTTAATATACTGTCTAACTCCTGCACCGTTGCAGCCCATGATTTTTCATCAACCGGTGCAAAGGTTTCTTTATTATCACCGCTAAAAGCATCGGGTTTTATGCCTTTGAACTTATACAAGGTTTGTTTGTTCCAAAAGATAAGATGCGTTGTTAACTGCGCAATAGAATGGTTTTCGCTGCTGTCTTTCCAATTCGCTTGTTCAGCAGTTAAACCGGCAACGGCAATGGTTGGCGGCACAAACCAATCTTTCACATTGTGCGTAGTTTTTAATTGTTCCAGTAAAATTGTTCTAAGTGTTGGCGCAGGATCAGTTTGTGCGTTTACAGTATATAGTGCAAAACAAAAAGCAATAGACAAAATATATTTCATGTTGCAGGTTTTAAGTTGATAAATTTATTTCAATCATCAATATCAAATAACATCTGCAGCACATTTTTCTATGAATGGCAATTTTTGGATAAATGATTACTGCTACTAATATTATTCTGCAATGAGCGTCTTATTATTTTCCGTAGTCAAATATCTTCCATCTTCAGTAATTAACTTGTTATTAGCTGATGGATTTATGATTGACAGAGTATCTCTGCTTACTGCCGGCAATGGTGGTGGTGGCGGAGGCGCAGGAATGCCTTGCTTTAATCTTATCTCAACAACACCATTTTTCCCTTTCGTACCATATTTATCAATGGCATCTTTATCTTTCCAAATATTTATGCTTTCAATATCATTAGGTTTAATTGCTTTCATTTCACTTTCCGTAATAGTCTTTCCATTTAAAACATAAATAGGCTTATTTGCTGCATCCAATTTAGGTTGCGTTGGTGCGTTGGTATCTTTCGCAGCAGGTTTTAATTGGTAAAGATTTGATTTGTCAAAAGAATTATTTGCATACATAGCAACACCTTTCAAAATATTTTTTGCGATCAATTCAATGTTTGCATCATCTTTTAAAGTGCTTGCATCATTAGTATTGGTTAAATATCCGCATTCAATTAAAGCTGCAGGAGTTGAACTATTTTTTAAAACGAAAACGTTTGATACGCTTTGCAATAACGCTTGTGTTACCGTAAAATCAGTTTGCAGATTCTGCAAGATTGCTGAACCCAATACAGTGCTCGGTGAAGTTTGTGTATTATTTTTTGCAAGTAGTATTTCAAAACCAGATTGTGCTGTTTGATTTTCATCAGCATTAATATGAATAGAAATAAAAGCATCGCCATGTTGCGCATTAGCAAAATCTGATTTTTGCTGAGGCGACATATACACATCATTGTCTCTTGTAAGCACAACATTAATTCCGTATTGCGATGAAAATGATCTTATTTTTTCAGCAATTTTCAGCGTAACATCTTTTTCATTCAAGCCATTTCCGATTGCGCCATTATCTTTTCCGCCATGACCAGCATCAACTACTAAAACAAAAGGTCTTGCCGCTTTGATAATTGGCGCAGACGCAACTGCATTTTTGTTTTTTACAGTGAAAGCAAACAAACACACAAGCGATGCAATTAATGGCAACACTAAAATGCGGCGTAGATAACTAAATCCAGGTTTTTTTGATGTAGTAAGCATAATTAATCTTCGTTTAATAGGTGAATAAAAAATGGATTGTGCGGGTAAAAAATTGAGCTTTCCAAAATGTGCTGTCAACAACATTTTTGCAAAGGCATCTGCGTCTGAACGTTCAACTGCTTTTTCATCGGCAATAAATTCATGTATTAAAAACAATTCTTTTTTTATAAAATGATAGAAAGGATTTATCCAGTAAAAACATAAAACAAGCTGCATAAAAATTTTATCCCAGCTATGTTTTTGTTTGATGTGTGTGATCTCATGTCGCAATATTTGTTTACCTGTTTCTCCGGTCAGGCTAATGTCGCTTCTCCAGAAAATATTCTTTAAAAATGAAAAAGGTGCGGCGGAAATATCAGTATTCACAAAATCAAACCCGGGCAGTTTTTGTACAGGATATTTTTTCTTTAAACGTTTAATTTTTATAACATGAATGCATAACACTACAATCAAACAAAAACTTATTGCAGCCGAAACGAGTAAAGCAATTTGTTCAACGTTTAAAGCAGAACTTCCACGAACTGTAACGTCATCTTCACCATTTCCATACATTATGTTATACAAATGAATGGTTTGTGGCGAACTGCTGAAAAAAGTAAACCATTGCAATTGGATAAAAGGCAACACTACGCTTACTGCAACACTCAGCAACAAATAAAAACGGTTGTAATAATGAAATTGTTTATTGCGCAATGCAAGCTGGTAATACAAAAAAAGCAAGCCGCTGGTGCACGTAACTTTTAAAAGATAAATACTTATTTGCTGAAGCATATTATTTCTTTTTTAGTTGTTGTAATAAAAGTTCAAGTTCATCAACACTTAATTTATTTTCTTCCACTAAAAATGAAACAGCTTTGCTGAAAGAGCCGCCAAAATATCCTTTCACCAAACTGCTCATCGTATTTTTTGAATAAGCAGCCTTGCTGATAACAGGATGATATTCGTTCATTCTTCCAAATGTTTCGGTGGTAACAAATTTTTTGTCAATCAAAATTTTAAGCAGCGTTGCAACTGTATTTGAATGCGGTTTTGGATTCGGCATTGCTTCAACAATATCTTTTAAAAATCCTTTTTCTATTTTCCATAAAACCTGCATCACCTGTTCTTCTGCTTTGGTTAGTGTTTTCATTATAACTAAAAATTTAGTCAAACATAAAACTATATTTTTAGTTTAACAACTATTTTTTTAGTTAACTGTTTATTAATAAAAAAATTATATTGACAAAACAAAACCTATTACCTTATTTTAAAAATTAAGCAACAATACTATAATAAGGTTGGTTTGCTACTCACTTGATATTAAGGTTTAAACCCGTCAGTTTTTATTTTCATTTCAGTGCATCCGAGTGTTATCTCTGCATAATACACATTCTTGTCCTGAATGCGGAGCTTCAAAACTATTTTACAAAGCAAACCATTCGCCAATAAAAAACATCTCCACAAGCACAGCTTTCTGCATACTAAAAAGAAGCTGTTTTCGTATTAAATGAATAAATAAACTAAGTTGTATCTTGCCCGCCCGTAATCACTATCATTGCGCAATGAAAATTCGAGGAAGGCTGTTTATGATGCTGTTGATATCCTGCTGCGCAGTTTGCGTATCTGCCCAGTTTCGCAAATACTCCAATGAATTTTTAAATATTGGCGCCGGCGCACGTGGGCTTGCCATGGGTGGCGCACAAGTTGCCAGCGCTGAAGATGGCAATGCCGGTTACTGGAATCCTGCCGGCTTGGTAAATGTGATTGACAATCCAAACATTTCTTTTATGCACGCAGAATATTTTGCAGGTATTGGCAAGTACGATTATTTATCAACTGCAATTCCTGTTGCAGGCAGTTACCGAACATTGGGTTTTTCTTTATTGAGATTTGGCATTGATGATATTCCCAACACATTGTTTTTAGTTGAGCCTGATGGATCGCTCAATTATAATAACATTCAAAGTTTTTCTTCCGCCGATTATGCGTTTTTAATTTCTTATGCCCAGGTTTTAAAAGATAATGATGCAGCACAAATAAGCTGGGGCGCTAATACAAAAATTATTTATCGCAGTGTTGGCCATTTTGCAAAAGCCTGGGGCTTTGGTTTTGATGCAGGCTTTTTATATCGAACTTCAACCTTGCGTTTTGGTATTGCAGCACGTGATGTAACAACAACATTTAACGCATGGAACTTTTCTTTCTCTGATGAAGAAAAACAGGTTTTGTATTTAACCGATAATGACATTCCTGTAAAATCAACCGAACTTACTTCGCCGAGATTGGTGCCTGCTATCGGCTATAATTTAAAGATCGCACCAAAATTGCATTTGTTGGCTGAAGCTGATTTTGATATTACGTTTGATGGTCAACGCAATACACTTATCAGCTCCAATCCCATCAGCATTGATCCTAAATTTGGTGTAGAAGCTAATATTGCAAACGTTGTTTTTGTGCGGGCAGGCATGCAGAACTTTCAGAGAGCTTTAGCTGATGGTGATACACTCAATCAAAAAAAGGTTTGGATATACCAACCTTCGCTTGGTGCTGGTTTTAAAGTAGGTAATGTTGCGATTGATTATGCATTTACAAACCTCGCCAATCAAAGCAATCCTTTATATACAAATGTGTTTTCATTAACGATAGATTTAGGCAAGAAAGCAGAAAAAGAAACGAGCAGGAAAGGTTCGTTTCCTGAATTAGATAAACCGCAGAAACAAAAAAAGGTAAAAGGCAATTATCCTGTACCATGAAATAAGGCATAAAAATTTTCGGGCACATTAATGCAAACGCGATGAAAATTTTTACGACGAAACAGAGTTCGATGACACCATAAAAATAGAAAGAGGACGTCATCAATTCCATCTGGCAAATGGAAAACAAAAAGGTTCAGATGAAAAAATTCTTATTGATATCAATGTGTTGCTTTATTTGTTATAATGCTGTTGCACAACAGTATTACAATGAATGGATAGATTATTCCAAAACATATTATAAGTTTAAAATTGCAACAACAGGTTTATATCGTATCAATCAAACTAATTTACCGGCTGCTTTGCAAAATGTGCCCGCCGAACAATTTCAACTATGGCGCAACGGAAAAGAAATTTCAATCTATACAAGTGTTGCAACAGGTGTGTTGCCTGCAAATGGATATATAGAATTTTGGGGTGAAAAAAATGATGGTTTGCCAGACAGGAATTTGTATAAAGATCCAAACAACCAGCTTTCAACAGATTTAAGTTTGGAAACAGACACCGCATCCATTTTTTTAACTACAAACAGTGGCAGCAATAAGCGTATTCTTGATAATGCAAATAATGTAAGCGGAACTACCTTAACGCCGGATCCATATTTTATTTATCATTATCGTTACGATTATGAGAAAAAAATAAATCCCGGCCGTGCGGTATATTATGGCACCAATGTTTATTCTTCTACTTATGATATGGGCGAATGGTGGTGCAGTGGTGATTTTTATCCAAACTATCCTTTAAATCTTAATGCCGGAAATTTGTATGCTGCAAATGCGGGTATAACACCACAATTAAATGTTTCGGTTGCAGGAACATCAATCGTGAATGGTGCACAAAGAACTATAACAGTTGCTGTAAATGGTTCAACGGTTATAAGCACCAATTCAATTTTAAATATGGACGCAGGTGTGCTAAGCGGCAGTGTAAATAATGCATTGATAAGTACAAGCAATACAACTTTTACAGTGGCTGATATTAATAGCTTGATAAATGATCATATTGTTGTTGGCTTTATTGATCTGAGCTATGCACGTCAATTTAATTTTGGCGGCGCTTCCCAATTTGCATTTTCATTACCTGCAACAGCACAAGGCAATTATTTAAAGATCACAAATTTCAGCAGCAGCAAGGCAATGTTGTATGATCTTACAAACAATAAACGTTATACTGCTAATACAAGTGTTGCTGGCACATTGCAATTTGTATTGCCGCCTTCTGCATCAGACAGGAATTTGGTTTTAGTAAGTGAAGATAACCCAACAAACATTGTTTCATTAACGCAAAGAAATTTTTCAAACTATGCTTCAAATCCAGGCAGCTATTTAATCATTTCAAACAAAATATTGATTGGTACTGATGCAAACGGTCCCGTACAACAATATGCATCCTATCGCAGCAGCGCAACCGGCGGTTCAAACAATGTAAAAATTTATGATATTGATGATTTGGTTGATGAATTTGCTTATGGCATTAAACAACATCCGCTTGCAGTAAAAAACTTTTTACGTTATGCACGCAATACATTTTCAGCGCCGCCCAAATTTGCTTTCTTAATTGGTAAAGCGGTAACCTATGATGAATACCGGATGAACCAATCATCTGTGTATGCAGATAAATTAAATCTTGTTCCAACATTTGGCTGGCCTGCATCAGATAATTTGCTTGCGTCGAATGATTTGAATCCTGTTCCGGCAACACCGATAGGAAGATTATCAGCTGTAACACAAACTGAAATTGCAAACTATCTTTCTAAAATCAAAGAATACGAAGCAGCGCAGCAAAACAATACGCAAACTGTTGCCAATAAAGCATGGATGAAAACCATTGTGCATGTAACAGGGGCAGATGACCCGGGTTTGAATGCTTCGCTGAGTGCAGATTTAAACAGTTATAAAGCAATTGCGCAAGACACATTGTTTGGCGGTAATGTTTATGATTTTAATAAAACAACCAGCTCATCCGGTACAACAGTTTTAGATGCATTAATGTCGCAATTGTTTACAGATGGCATCACACTGCTGAATTATTTCGGGCATTCATCAGCAAGTATTTTAGATTACAATTTGAATAAGCCGCAAGATTATAATAACCCCGGCAAGTATCCTGTATTCATTGTAAACGGTTGCGATGCAGGTAATATTTTTTCTTTTGATACCGCCCGTTTTGCTACCTATAATTCTTTATCTGAAGCATGGGTGTTTGCACAAAATCGCGGCAGCATTGCTTACATAGCCAGCACGCATTTTGGTATTGAAAGTTATTTGGATGTTTATAACACCGGTTTTTATAAGTCCTTCAGCAGAACAAATTATGATGCACCTGTTTCTTTAAATTTAAAAGATGCCACTTCTTATTTAATAAGCAATGCCGGAGATTTTACAGGAACATTACATGCAGAAGAAAGTGTGTTGCATGGTGATCCCTCTTTAAAAATAAATGCATTTACACAACCGGATTTTGACATTGAAGCGCAAAATGTTGTTATCAATCCAACATTTGTTTCTGTTGCTGATAACAGCTTTAATGTAAAATGTTATTTCTATAATTTAGGTAAAGCAACCGGTGATTCAGTATCTGTTTTAATTCAACGAAAATATCCTGATGGAACCACTGCAGTTTTGTTTTCAAAGAAAATAAAATCGGTTCGTTACATAGATTCAGTTGAACTAACAATTCCGATTGTTGCCACACGTGATAAAGGTGAAAACTCTTTAACGGTAACCATTGACAACCTTCAGCAGTACGATGAATTAAGTGAATTGAATAACACTGTGACTAAACAGTTTTTTATTTATGAAGATGAATTAACGCCGGTATATCCATACAACTTTTCGATTGTAAATAAGAGCAATATTAAGTTGTATGCGTCAACTGCAAATCCTGTGATACCGATGCGTTCTTACACAATGGAAATGGATACAACGGAGTTATTTAATTCTTCTATTAAAACCACGCAAACGCTTGCTTCGGTTGGTGGGGTAATTGAGTTTAATTCCACTCTCCCGTTCACCGACAGCACTGTTTATTATTGGCGTGTGGCGCCGGTTCCAACAGATGGGAATTATCTCTGGAACACTTCAAGCTTTGTGTATTTGCCTAACACAGGTTTTGGTTATAATCAATCGCATTTATATCAGCATTTAAAATCAACCGGCGACAGAATTTATATTGATAGCGCCAGCCGAAGATGGACATACGATAATATTTCTTCCATCTTAAACATGTACAACGCCGTTTATCCAAGCTTCACGTTTGATGCGGATTACCAGGTACAAATAAATAATTACACTGTCAGTTCAGGATTCTGCCTGGATCATTCTGTCATTTTTAATTTGTTTGATCCGGTTACTTTAAAACCATATTACAACCAGTCAACTCCTTCAACTAACGGCAGTGGAACATATGGAGGGTTTATGGGCAGTTATACCACATGCAGCAAAACAGGTGCCGCATATAATTTTGATTTTTCTTATTTAGATACAACAAGCCGGCGCAAAATGCGTGACTTTATGGATTGGATTCCGAAAGGTTTGTTAGTTACCGTGCGATTGATCTATGATAAACCTTATACTCAAACTGCAGAATTATGGAAATCTGACCAAACTGTGTATGGTGTTGGAAATACTTTTTATGACAGGTTGAAACAAGCGGGTTTTGTGCAATTGGATTCTTTCAGTTTTCCAAGAACATGGGTTTTTAATTACGAAAAAAATAATTCATTGTTTGTTCCTGAATGGCAGTTCTCGCAAGGCATTTCAGATCTCATTCAATACAAACGTTATGTTTCTTCTGCAGATACCTTAGGCTTTATTACTTCGCCCGCATTTGGCCCTGCAAAAGCATGGCACAAAGTTTTATGGAATGGTTATAGTTTGGATTCAAAACCCGGCGATAACCCAACAGTTGATGTAATTGGTGTTGACACGCTAAAGAATGAAACAGTTTTATATACTTTAAATTCATCGCAGCAAAATTTTGATATTTCAAGCGTAAGCGTTTCAAAATATCCGTATCTAAAACTAAGAATGCGTAATGTGGATAGCGTTAATCTTACGCCATATCAACTGCGCTGGTGGAGAATTTTATATGATCCTGTTCCTGAAGGTGCATTAGCGCCAAACATTGTTTACAATTTTAAAGACACCGTTGCATTAGGAGAAAACGACAGCTTAGCTATTGCATTTAAAAATGTAAGTGAAGTGCCTTTTGAAGACAGCATTTTAGTGAACCTTACAGTGTTTGATGCAAGCAACAATCCAAACAACATTGCTATAAAAAAATTAAAAGCATTAAGTGCCGGTGATACGGCTGTGATAAAAGCAAACATTCCAACATCAGCATTTAGTGGTTCGAACAATTTGTATCTTGATGTAAATCCGAATAATAATCAGCCGGAACAAACGCATTTCAATAATTTCCTATACAGAAATTTTGAAGTAAAAGTTGATAATTACAAACCAACACTCGATGTTACATTTGATGGCA
>JAFBAF010000104.1 GCA_019247895.1 Parafilimonas sp.
GGATAAGATAACTTTACCCGGCGCAGTGTTTTTAGCTATTGTTGGTATACTTCCAGGCTTTGCACAAATGCTTGGTGTAACACAGGGTTTCAGCACATTCTTTGGCGGAACTTCCTTATTAATTATGGTGGGTGTAATTCTTGATACGTTGCAACAAATAGAAACACATTTATTAATGCGCCAGTACGATGGCTTAATGAAAGGCGGCCGTTTACAAGGCAGGCAAACTGTTTCTCCTGCAGGTAATTTTTAAAGTATTACTTCTTATAAAAAGTTAGTCCCGCTATTGGCGGGACTTTTCATTTTATCACACTAAAACAAAAATTATTGCTTAGATGGCGCACTCAAACTTCCTGTTGAGGTTGAAGCAGAAGTTTTCTTTGCAGCTGATTTATCTTTCTTTGTTGCTTTCTTGTTTGCTTTAACAGTTGTTTTATCTGCTTTTATTTTTTTCTTATCAGCCTTTCTCGTGGCCATTGAAGCGTGATTGGCTTTGTCGGATTTTAATTTGCTTTTGTCATTTGATACAGTAGATTTTGCATTCTTTGTGTTTTCCTTGTCTGTTTTAACTTGTGTTGTTTGCTTGGTTTTAGATGTGTTTGCAGTTTGCGGAGTTTGTGCAAAAAGTGAAAGCGATAAAGCTGCACATGCAATTAATAGCATACTTTTTTTCATAATATAAATTTTGATCACTTGACAATCGCATAAAAATTCAGTTTAAAAATCAAGCAGACATTTATATTTATTTAACATAAGCATTCAAAAAGAAAAATGAATGATATTTAATCATTGAAATCAAAATAATGTTCATACAGCATGTTTTGCTTGCACTACTTTGGGTTTTCTTTTCTTTATTTCACAGCATATTTGCCAGTGAAAAATGGAAATTAAAAATGAAGGCGTTTATGAAGTATAATTATAAATATTATCGTTTGTTATATTCTGCTTTTGCACTTATTACTTTAACAGGTATTATTTTTTATCATCTTTCCATCTCAACATTTATACTCTGGCAGCCATTTTCTTTAGAAATTATTTTTGCTGTTACAGGTATAATAACAGGCGCCTTATTAATGCTTTTTTTTGCAAAAAAATTTTTTTTTGAATTAAGTGGTGCTGACGTGTTTTTGAAAACAAAAAGATCTGAGAAATTACTTAAAACAAGTTTATACAATTATGTAAGGCATCCGTTATACACGGCTACATTAATATTTATATGGAGTATTTTCTTGTTGCATCCTTCACTTAGTAATATCATTTCCTCCATTTGTATTACGGTGTATACGATTGTTGGAATTTATTTTGAAGAGAAAAAATTGATCAGCGATTTCGGTGAATCTTATGTTCAATATCGTGCTGTAACACCGATGCTAATTCCTCATTTATCTACAATAATTAATGGCCGTCGAAATGAAAAACGAAACGTCACAAAACACTGATCTCATTAATGAATTAATTTCCTTTTTAACGAAAGGCAATGCCCATGTAACTTTTAATGACGCAGTAAAAAACATTCCGTTTGAAGATGTAAGCAAGAAGCCTGGCGGCTTGCCTTACAGTCTTTGGCAAATAGTTGAGCACATTCGTATCACACAAAAAGATATACTCGATTTTTCTGCCAATAAAAACTATAAAGAATTGAATTGGCCTGGTGATTATTGGCAAAAAAATAGTGCGCCTGCAAACGAAGAAGAATGGAATAACTCTATCCAAAAAATTAATAGTGATCTTGATGAATTTATTGAATTGCTGAAGAACAGTGATGATATTTATAAACCTTTTGAACATGGAAGCGGGCAAAATCTTTTACGTGAAGCAATCTTAATTGGCGATCATAACAGTCATCATACAGGTGAAATAATTCTATTAAGAAGATTATTGGGAAACTGGAAAAGATAATTCATCAATAACACAAACAGGATTTAAAAAAATAAAATGTCGGGCATAAGAAAGCAAACCATTCAATCAAGCATCATTGTTTATTTTGGTTTTTTGGTTGGCGCCTTCAATACATATCTCTACACAAAAAATTTTTCCTTTAGTAAAGAAGAATATGGTGTAACCCGCATTTTTATTGACTTTGCTCAAAACTTTTTTGCGTTTGCAACTCTTGGGTCTTTGCCTGTGTTGTACAAATTTTATCCTTATTACAAAGACAATTTGCCTGATAAAAAAAATGATCTCTTAACATGGGTTGCTTTAACATCGTTATTAGGTTTTATTATTGTTGCAATTTGCGGAGTTGTATTTGAACCTTTTGTTGTACAAAAATTTGGAGAGCACTCACAACTGTTCTTACAATTTTATTACCTCGTATTTCCATTTAGCTTAGGTTACTTATTGTTTGCTGTTTTTGAAAGTTATGCATGGGCTTTACAAACTGCTGTTGTATCAAATGCATTAAAAGAAACGATGTTAAGAGTAATTACAACAGTGTTTGTAGTGTTGTATTATTTTAAGATGATAAGCTTTAACCAATTCATGTACCTGTTTTCAACTTTATATATCATTATAGCTTTGCTTTTAATTTTTTATTTATGGAAAACCGGGCGACTGCATTTTACATTAACTGTAAGTCGCGTAACAAAAAAGTTTTACAAGAAAATGCTGGGCTTACAATTTTTTGTTTTCGGTGGAGTATGCATTAATGCAGTTGCCATAACTATAAGCGGTCTTTTAATTGCAAGTAAACAAGGTTTGGCAGATGCTGCAATTTTCAGTCTTGCATCTTATGTAGCAAACTTTATTGAAATTCCGCAACGCAGCATCACATCTATATCAACAGGTGTTTTATCAAGAGCGTGGAAGGATAAAGATTTTACAACAATCAATCGTGTGTATCATCGTTCAAGTATAAACATGTTGTTGCTTTCTGTTTTAGTGTTTGGAAATGTGTGGTTGAATATTGCGCAAGGCATAAATGTATTGCACATACAATCTGCGTATGCTGCCGGCATTGGTGTTGTATTTGTTTTGGGCATTGCAAAAATTATTGATGCAGGCACGGGTGTAAACTCTGTAATTATTACAACTTCTACTTTATGGAAGTTTGAATTTTGGACCAATGTTATTTTACTTGGCTTGCGCATTCCGCTTGCTTATTTTTTAATTCAGAAATATGGCATCATTGGTCCTGCTTATGCAGAACTTATTTCGCAGGTGGTTTACAATTTTATCCGGTATGAATTTTTGCGCAGAAAATTTAAAATGC
>JAFBAF010000118.1 GCA_019247895.1 Parafilimonas sp.
AAAAAATGAAGAAAGGGGTGTATAACTTCCCGGCCTTAACATCACTTGTATTTCGCACTGTATTTTTGCAGTTAAATTTTTTAAGTGGAGAAAGCACCTGCTGAATCAGTTCAATCTAAAACAATATTTTCAGTTTTACTCGCTATAAGTTTTTCGCATTTATTGAATGATACCATTCAATCTCTCATACCTTCTATTTATCCTATTGTAAAAAATTCTTTTCATTTAAGCTTTACACAAGTCGGATTTATTACCCTTACTTTCCAGCTATCCGCATCTTTACTGCAACCATTAGTTGGTTCTTATACAGATAAAAAACCACAGCCCTTCTCATTGGCAATAAGCATGGGTTTTAGTTTAGCCGGGTTGATTTTGTTGTCACAATCATCTTCCTATGCTATGTTGTTATTATCGGTTGGATTGATAGGCATCGGCTCATCAGTCTTTCATCCTGAAGCATCGAAACTTGCATATATGGCAGCAGGCAATCGCCGCGGATTGGCACAATCTATTTTCCAGGTGGGTGGAAATACAGGCAGTTCACTCGGACCATTACTTGCCGCATTGATAATTGTACCTCATGGTCAATCGAATATTTTATGGTTTTCGCTGATTGCTTTTTTAGCCATCATCGTTTTAAGCAGGTTGGGTTTTTGGTATAAATCACATTTATTTTCGCTTAAAGCAAAGCCCAAATCAAAGCAGCTTAATAGCCCGCAGCGTTTATCAAAAGGCAGAGTTGCCGCCAGCATTATCATTTTATTAGTATTGATCTTTTCAAAGTATTTCTACCTCGCTTCCATGACGAGTTATTACACGTTTTACCTCATCCACAAATTTCACGTATCTGTTCAAACATCTCAATATTACCTGTTCGCATTTTTAGCAGCTGTTGCAGTTGGCACTATACTTGGCGGTCCGCTGGGTGATCGTTTCGGGAGGAAATATGTTATCTGGTTTTCTATTTTAGGTGCTGCTCCATTCACATTGCTGCTGCCGCATGTTTCATTATTTTTAACTTGCGTACTAAGCATATTTATCGGTTTGATAATCGCTTCTGCTTTTTCTGCCATACTCGTTTATGCGCAAGAATTATTACCAGGGAAAATAGGAATGGTTTCCGGTTTATTTTTTGGATTCGCATTTGGAATGGGTGGTTTGGGTTCTGCTGTATTAGGTGCATTAGCTGATAAAACAAGCATTGAACACGTTTATAATCTTTGTGCTTTTCTTCCGCTGATAGGACTGCTAACTGCATTTCTGCCCAACCTTAAACACAGGTAATTTTTAGATAAGAACTGCGCATTTTATGCGCTTCCGTTCATACTCACATCGCATTATTCAATACCGGTAAACTGTTCACCGTTTCCAGTAAGCAAATACAAGGATGATACAATGTTTTTTTGCAAAGCCTTAGAGACAATCGGAGCACAAAACGATCGTGCAGTTTAGCGAAGTGTTCAGGCTTAACGCAATACTCGCAACTTCGCCACATCTATCTTAAATTTGTAACTTTTGTGTTATTTTGTTTCAAAGTATTATTTATGACAACAGTTAATTTATTAGTTAAAGGAAAAGTACAAGGTGTTTATTATCGCAAACTTGCACAGGAGAAAGCAAAGGAATTAAATATAACAGGATGGGTAAAATATATTAACGGCGGAAGAGTAGAAATTATGGCATCCGGCACTGAAAACGCAATAAAAGAATTTATTGAATGGTGCAAAAAGGGGCCGGAAAAAGCGGATGTAGAAAACGTTATTGTTACACCTTTATCAGGCGAGCAATTTGAAGATTTTATTGTAATACTTGAAAATTATCCGGCGGATATATAAAGTTTCTGGCTGCATAAGTTGTAGCGATATATACTATTCAGGATATTCAGCTGAACCCATCACCCAAATAAAGGATTGCAGGTCTATAAAATCTTTAGGCCGGTAGCTCCTGGTGTCTCTATTTATTTGATCCGCAAACGCCAATAAACTTTGATAGGTGCTCCAATTTGGTTTCGATTGATAGTTAAAAGAGTAATCATATTTTTTTGCTGCAATTTTGGTAACGGCAGGCTTAAGAAAGATATGTTCTTTTGGATTACCTATAAACCCAAAAACGGTTACCACGGGCCAGGTTAAAACACGGGTTTGCCTGCGAGGTAGCTTTTCTACCGCCATTACAAAATCTTCAAACCGGTCTTTAAGATTTTTATCGCCATAAATAAATTCGAATAATCCCTTTGCGAATGTCTTTGCTCCGTCAGGTGATTTGACGCCATCGCGCAAAGCCATTTTCTCAAATGAAAACAAGAGATTGGTTCTCGATTCAATCTTTACAGCCGCTTCAGCAATGGCATTATATTCGTGATTTGCTAAAAGAGATTGAAATGAACTTTTATTCAGTTGATCTTGAAATTGTTTGTGAGCGGCTTCTTTATATCCGCGTTCCCAGGAAATAAACTTTGGATCAGCATAACCCTTTCTAAAGTAAAATAGGAATTTTTTCAAACACATTTTTCTTCTTTGGCTAATAGCTATGTTATTCCCTAAACTTTTTAACATCTGGTGTTTCCTCCACCATTGTTCAAACAAATAATGTGCAGTAAAGGAATGTTAGCGGGGTAAGCGCACTGGAAGAGCGGGGGGTGATAGAATATATAACGTACACAAGCAATGAAAGAGACGCCGTAATTACTGCAATAATTTTTTAGCTATAATAAGAAATAATAACCGCATTACTCTTTTTCTGCGCTTATAACCACCTTATGACTTATGTTTCAGCATTATTTTTTTAGCTACAAATATTTTGAATTGTCCTGTTGACATATATGAGGGTTTATTTTCAGCATCGCCTTTAAATAACAATGCGTTTCCACCAACAATTGCCGCAATGCTCCATGAATCGCTGTTATAACCTGCAGCCGCTTTGTAAATAGCAAGTGGATTAACACTGGTTTTATTATTGTTTATAACATCGCTTTGTTCTGTGGTAAATATTACATCAAGATTTGCTGCCAGCGAACCGGTGAGGAAAAAATGCTGCGCAGCAACTAACGTATATGCATACCCGACGCCCGGCCCTGCAGCTATAAAATGTACATTATTGACGGGTTGTAAAACAGAGTTATCATCCTTGGTAATTACAAGGGTACTATCGCTTTTTATTTGACCATAATATATATTGGCGCCATATAACAAAGAGCCGGCAGATTTTTTTTGCCATTCATTCTGCACCATCGCCGCCCGGTAAGAAAATTTATTTGCATTGGGAACCCTGTATAAAGAAAGGCCAATAAAATCTAATTTGATATTTTGGGTATTGCCGTTATTATTACGTGCAGTGCCTGCGTTATTAGAGCCATTATATGCACCTTTATAAGAAGTGAAAACAGCATCTGCCGCCCATTTATACGGGAATAAATGAAGTTGAAAATCTAATCCCTTACTCTTATCAGCCTTATTGTTATCAAGGTAGCCTATACCATATGCAACATTTAATGTAAAATTGTTGTAGGTAGCCCCTATACCCAGGCCATACTTTGTATGAGCTAAGTATTTTGTTTCTCCTGCTGGAGAAGGGAACCCGACCATTGCATATTTATATGATGTATAAACCCTTGCGGTAAGAGAGCCCGGGTAAGTTTTAAAATAAGTTGAATCGTGCGGCGTATGCTTTTGTGCAATAACTATATATGATTGCAGCAGTGCCATAACGGGTAAAGCCAGAAATAATATATACCTTTTCATAATATCAGAAGTTCCAAACACCATACCACAATCCGAAACCAAATCTATATCCAATTCTTTAATCGTAATTGACTGTATTTATTTCTTGTACCAGGCTGTTCATGAATGTTTTGCAGTTGCCTTTGCCAACACCTCCAATTGCTGAAAGATCATCAGTATTAAAAATCAAATCGATGAAGGAGATTCGCAAAGACAAAATGTGCCGCACCAACCAAACCCATCACATCAGTTTCGGCTTGTGCGGGCACAAACCGATAGTGTAGCTTCACTGCACTTCAATCGGTGCAACCCATTTAAAATTGCCCCATTCCATTACAAGCGTTCCATGTTTTGCATCCTGCGGCACAATTGAAATGGTGAATTCTTCCACGTGTGTGCCGGGTGTTTCAGTTGTAAACTTCGCCGTACCTAAATTATAAGCGCCATTGTATCCGGTGCCCCATTGTCCTGTTTGTTTGTTTACGATAAGATCAACTTCATTCCTATGCGGAAGTGTCCATAAGGTGTACATTCCGGCAGGTACTTGCATGCCTGCAAGTTTTATTGCCGCTGAAGTAATAAACTGTGTTGCCGCATTCGCTCCTGTTCGCCATACATGATCGTAGGGTACCACATCACCCAACAATGTACGTCCACGCATGAGCGGGCGACTATAATCAACTAAAAACACTGCATCACCAATTTGTGCATGCACACTATCCCGTACACTTAATTGTTTTACGGTGCCTGCCTTTGTTTCAATTGCTTCAAACCTGTCAGCAATATTTTTTATATCAGGAGGCGAAGTAAGACGACTTACTTCTACTTTATATGTAGTGCGAACACCAGTATACCTAAGCATGTGATAATTGGAATCCATTGTTGCTTCACCTGTGCCTGAAAGCCAATCATGCGTAACCTCAGCCTTTCCGCTGTCAAGTGGTTTTACAAGCGCTCTGCCTAACGGAAACCGATCAAATTCGCGGTCGATATAGAATTGCCGTATCGGCACAGAATTATTGGAGTTTGCAGAGGTTGCATATTTTAACGCCGCGGCAAAATAAAGTTCATAAAGACTATACATTTGCGGCACATGCGCCACTACAATGGCACCGCCTGTTGCAAAGTCACGATGCAATGTTCCCCTGCCATCCGTTTTAGAAAGATGCACCGAATCATTTGTAACATCAGCAATTACTTTACACTCACGCTGGTTTTCCGGTTCACTTGGTGTATGAATGTTCATTACAAGATGCTTAATACTATTATCCGGATTAAGTTGAATTACAGTATGCCTTACACGTACAAGGGGAAAACGATCAACTTCATCGCTTGTTAAGGTATTTTCCTGTCGTGTTACATTTTCAACAGCAATCGTATCGTTGCCAAGTAAAGTAAGAAAACCATAATGTTCAGCCTGTGGTTTTTCACCACATGAAATAAAAAAAATAATTGAACTGATAAAAAAGTATATCACATGCGTGTTAGCAGAAAGAAAGTTGTATGATTTAGCAGTTTGATGATGCATAGAATAGTTGTTCATTTTGGTTCCCGCTTTCAAGCTAATGAATTTTTTAACATCGTTGCTGAATAAACAGAGTAGTTTATGTTTAGATTTTTAAAAGGTTTATTAACCGTTTAAGCAGCATTATTCAACATTTCAATGAAATGCAGTTCTTACAATTGAACTAACCCACAATTTGCTTCAGGGGGCGTTAAATTTTTGTCCAGATGTATCTTCCTGAATTATCTAATTTATACAAATGATTTCAAAATTAAACCGATAATTGCAGCAATTAAGATGATATAAGGTTCTTGTATTTTCTTTACATAAATCAATGCTAAAACTGTTGCAACAGCAATCAATGCAGTTGGAATATCAACAATGCTGCGAATAGCGATAATAACAACTGCACCAACAAGCGCACCGATTACTGCAGCAGTAATACCATCAACAAATGCTTTTATGCTTGTGTTCTTTGCAATTTTTTTAAAGTAAGGCGCAGGAATAACAGTAAATAAATAACACGGAAGAAAAGTTGCTAACGCTGCTACGGATGCACCGGTAAAACCTGCTACTAAATAACCAATAAAACCAACAGTGATTACGACAGGGCCCGGCGTTATCATTGCCACTGCAACTGCATCAACAAATTGCGCTTCGGTGAGCCAATGATTTTCTGTAACAACGCCGCCGTGTAAAAAGGGAACAATAGCAAGGCCGCTGCCGAAAACAAAAGCTCCGGCTTTTGTAAAAAAGATTGCGATCTTGCCTAATGTTGATGTATCATAATTCCAAAAACCAATATTCAAAATAAAAATTGAGTTTATGGGAGATGAATTACGCATCCATTTTGGTGGCGCTTTTATAATCATGTATAATAAACCTGCTCCAACAAATAATAAAATTTCTTCCTTTTGAGTAACGATTGTAATGGCTGCTGCGATAAGATAGAACAACCATAATAGCCAATTTTTTTTAATTGCATCGAGATTGAATTTGCTTACTGATTTTGTGGTGAGTTTATAACTGCTCATTGCAATAATGCCAATAACTGCTGCACCTACTCCGTAAAAAACTGCCTGCATCCACGGAAGCCCGCCATACATTTTATAAGCAATACCAATTAGTACAACCATAATAAAAGAAGGAATAACAAATGCAAGTCCGCAAAGTGTTGCGCCAATAATACCGTAATGCACAAAACCTAAATAAATTCCAAGTTGTGCTGCAAGCGGTCCTGGTGCAAGTTGTGCAAGTGCTAAACCTTCCTTATATTCTTCTTCACTGATCCATTTATTTTTTTCAACTAAATCTCTGTGCATATAACCAACAAGTGCAACTGGTCCGCCAAAACCGGCATAACCTAATTTTAAAAAGTATAAAACAATTTCTCTTAATGAGTATGATGGTTTTGCATTTGTTTTTTCTGCCAACCATCCTGTAACGCCACCTAACAAATAATATGTATTTATAAAGCCGTTATCGGATAATAATGCCGCAGCTTTTTGCGAACGTTCTTTGCCATGATTACAAATACAAACTATCATATCATCTTTTGAAAAAGATTGAAGATGATGCGGCAGTTGCTCAAAAGGAATGTTTATAGAAGCAGGGATATGATTGTTTTGATACTCATTTTCTAGGCGGATGTCTAAAAGGTGTACAGTTGTGTTTTTATAAATTTTGCGAAGCTCTTTTTGTGAGATTGGTTTTTGCATAAAATTTAAGCCGCACATTTTTTAAATAACAAAAAGCATCCATCCTATAATGCATGTAGCGTGATATAGCAATAAAGTTCATTGCTTATATGCAGATTTGCAAATAATCTTGCTTTATAAAATTGATGATCGTAAATGTAAATAAAAATACAAGCACGCAAAAAATCATAGTAGTACGCGGGTAATAACGAACATACGCCGGTGAATACACATACTGTACAATGGGCGCCTGCTGAGATGTGTTAAAATGAAAAAAGGTTACAGGTAACCTTTTTTCATTATCGCTCCTCGAGTTGGACTTGAACCAACGACCCTCTGATTAACA
>JAFBAF010000156.1 GCA_019247895.1 Parafilimonas sp.
ATGAAAAATATTGCAACAGAAATTTTATCAAAAGAAAATTGGTTCGAACATTGGTTTGATACTTCGTTCTATCATAAATTATATGCAAACAGAGATGAAGAAGAAGCAAAGGCATTTGTTGATGAACTAATTCTTTATTTGCAACCTGGCTCAAATGCATGCATGCTTGATTTAGGTTGCGGCAATGGCAGGCACAGCAAACATCTTGCAGCAAAAGGTTTTTATGTTATAGGAATTGATCTTGCAGCTTCCAGCATACGCGAAGCAAAAAAATTCCGGCAGCATTCGCTTCACTTTTATACACAGGATATGAGGGAACGATTTGGCACAAATGTGTTTGATTATATATTCAATTTCTTTACCAGCTTTGGTTATTTTAAAGATGCAGAAGATGATAACAAGGTGATTGAAAATATGTCAACTGCATTAAAGCCGGGCGGAACATTAGTGATGGATTACATCAATACAAAATATGCAGCAGAAAATTTAAAGGCAAGCGGAGAAAAAGAAATTGATGGCATTGTTTATTCTATAACACGTTGGTGTGATGAGACGCATTTTTATAAAAAGATTGTTATTGAAGAAACATTATTCGGCAAGCCGTTAGAATATGTTGAGCAGGTGAAAAAATTTTCTGTAAGCGATTTTGAGTGTATGTTCAAACAACATCAACTTCAATTGAAAAAAGTGTTCGGTGATTATAGTTTGAATGAATATGATGAGAATGAATCTCCAAGAATGATCTTAATTGCTGAAAAATGCAAATGATATTACCTAATAACATTAAACGAATAAATTGATATCAGCCGCAACACAACAAGATTATTCTGCAATTATTGATGTGTGGGAAAGTTCGGTAAGAGCAACGCATGATTTTTTGCCTGAAGATTATTTGCAGCAGATTAAAACTTTACTGCCTTCAATTTTGCCGCAAATACAGTTATATGTTTGGAAAGATGATTCACAGGCAATAACAGGTTTTGTTGGTGTTGCGGAAGATAAAATGGAAATGTTGTTTCTTCATCCGGGCAGTATGGGAAAAGGCATTGGCAGAAAGCTTACTGAGTTTTGCATTAATGTTTTACACGCATATAAAACTGATGTGAACGAAGACAACAAAAACGCTGTTGCATTCTATAAAAAAATCGGTTATGTACAAACCGGCAGGCAGGACACAGATAGCCTTGGGAGGCCTTTTTCTTTATTGCAAATGCAGTTTGAGAAGTAATTACAGCGGTATCAAGACGACGAGCCAAAAGCCAATTTATCGAAATTGAATTGCTTTTACAGGGCGAACAGTTTTTACAAAAAGTGTTGGAATAATCAATGCCAAAAAGCAAACAATAATTGTACAGATACAAACGGCAAAAACCTGCCACCAAATAATATAGACAGGCGCTTCGGAAACATAATAGGCAGCTTCATTCATTTTTATAAAACCTGTGTATTGTTGCAGCAAACAAATGCCTAAACCAATCACCAAACCAATAACAATACCTCTTATGGCAATTACACTTGCATGGTATAAAAATATTTTTTGTATCGTCCAATCGCGGCAACCCAGCGCTTTTAAAATGCCCGTCATGCGTGTTCTTTCTAAAATTAAAATAAGCAAACAAGTAACAAGATTAATGATAGCAACAATTGCCATTACAATAAAAATTACATTACGGTTTACATTTTGAATTTGCAGCCAGTCGAATATATTTGGATAGATCTGCCTGATGGTTCGGCTTATCCATGCTTGCGGCAACATTTGATACAACATAGAATTTACGGTATCCATTTTTGTATAGTCATTTAAAAAAATTTCATAACCGCCGATCTCTCCATGCTGCCAACTGTACACTTGCTGTAATAAATGCAGATCGCCAATAGCAAACGTTTTATCATATTCATCAATGCCGGTTTTAAAAATGCCACATACTTTTAAACGACGTACTGAAGCATTGCCTTTTTGCTGATTAATGAAATAAATGTTTACGGAATCGTTAAGTTTTATTTGTAATTCGTCAGCGATTGGCTGTGACAACAAAATATCTTTGCTGTAAGTTGAATCATTAAACTTTGGAAAATCGCCTTTCTTTAAAAAAGGTTTAAGATTATTAAAATTGTAATTGCGCTCAACGCCTTTAAATAACACACCTTCTATTTCCTTATTCTTTTCAACCACTGCAGATTTTGTAGCGAATGCCTGTACCTGTTTTACCTGCGGAAAAAGATGCAATATCTGCAGGGTTGTATCATTTGGCGGCCACGGTGTTTCTTCAGCTATCATTGCTTTATCGGGCTCATATTCCTGCACACGCAAATGCCCCCAGAAATTAAAAATCTTATTGCTTACAGCATATTGAAACCCGTTTACAAAAGCCAGTGTAATGATCATTGCTGCAACGCTTAACGCTGTGGCTGCTGTTGCCAAACGAATAATAAACCTTGAAAAAGATTTCTGATTATTGAATGCAATACGCCGTGCTAAAAATGTTGCAAGTTGCATAGAGAGCGGTAAAGATATTAAAGCAGGAGGTTATGTTGTTCATAGAAAAGCATTGAATAAGTAATTCTTTAACTTTAAGAAATTTAAACGGCAGGTAAACAACTAATCCACTAAATAATAAATACCTGACATTATTTTGCTTGCTACAGTTTTCCATAATGAATTTTTTCATGATGCTTCACATTAAAAGAATGGAATTCATGGTCCCGTTTGATTCCGGTATCATGGCCGGTCTTGATTAGTTATTAATGAACAGCAAGAACATTTGCCTATATTAAAACCGCTTGCTGCATTTACAGTTTTTTGCATTATCAGGGCATATCCAACATTACAATTGATACACGGCAGGCCTGGATTAAATCACAGGTCATGCAAATAAATGTGAGTAACTCCTTTCTCCTGTTAAGAATTTATCCTTTGTGTTTAATTAATTTTATTCTAAACATACTTTATGAAAACAAGAACTATACTTCTTACGGCAATAACTATGTTTTTTGTTGTTGCAACCAAAGCTCAAAATTCACCCTGGTTATTGCGTGGTAACACAAACATAAACCCGTCAAAAGATTTTTTAGGAACGAAAGACAACTCGCCGCTTATCTTTCGAACAAGAAATGTTTTTAGAATGACGATAACTAATGGTGGACAAATTGGCATCGGAACTGTAAATCCTGTACAAAAATTAGACATCGCAGGCAACATTAATATTGAAGCAGATTCTGCTTTTTACATAGGCAATATTAAAACCTTGCATACAAGTGGCGGTGCTGAAAACTTTTTTGTCGGCCCGGGAACAGGCAACTTTATTCAAACAGGTGGCGCATCCAACACAAGTGTAGGCTACCAGGCAATGTACTTCAACAGCACGGGAGATCGTAATACGGCAATAGGCGACCATTCATTGTGGTTATTAGATCCGGGCAATGATAATGTTGCTGTTGGTTATAACTCCTTGGTGAATCTCGAAGCAGGAGGTGAAAACACTGCAATTGGTTCAAATGCATTAGGTGGTTTAATAATTGGCGGAGAAAATATTGCTATCGGTTACAATGCAATGAGCAACACGGACGGCGGATTGGGCATCGGGCAAAATATTGCCATTGGCACAAATACTTTGGCTATTCATAAGTTTGGTGATAATACTATAGCCATCGGGCCTTCTTCTTTGTCTTCCATTTTTGCAGGTGAAAATAATACAGCAGTTGGCAATGCAACCAATGTAAACGATTCATTCAATATTTCTAACAGCACGGCTTTAGGCAATGAAGCCTTACTTACTGCGGCCAATCAAATTCGTATTGGCAATGGCAGCATAGAAAGCATTGGAGGCTATAAAAACTGGACAAAAATTTCGGATGCGAGAGTAAAGAAAAATATAAAAGATAATGTTCCGGGTTTAGCGTTTATTAATAAACTTAAGCCTGTTACTTATACTGTTGATCTTGATGCTGCTGATAAAATAACGCAGAAACCTGTTATTAAAACAAGTGATGGTAAAGTGGCAAGTCCATCAAAAGAAGCATTAGCTGCAAGAAAAGCTGAAGAGAAAATATTACAAACGGGCTTTGTTGCGCAAGATGTTGAACGGGCGGCCAAAAGTTTGAATTATGATTTTAGCGGCGTTGATGCAGCTAAAAATGATAAGGATTTGTATGGATTACGTTATGCGGAATTTGTTGTTCCGCTTGTAAAAGCAGTACAGGAATTATCATCACAAAATGATGCGCTTAAAAAAGAGAATGATGCATTAGAAGCAAGGCTTGATAAAATTGAACAAGCGTTAAATATAAGTGATGCGCAAAAAACAAATTTATTATTAAGCAATGCGCATCTTGATCAAAATATTCCAAACCCCGCAAACAATAGCACAACCATTAATTATTATTTGCCGCAAAATACAAGTGCAGCTTCTTTGAATATTTCAGATGCTAACGGTAAACTTTTAAAAACATTTTCTTTGTTAAACAACAATGGACAAGTGATTTTGCAAACAAATGAATTACGTTCCGGAACGTATCAATATTTTTTAATTGTAAATGGAAATATTGTTGATTCAAAAAAGATGGTAATCAGCAAATAATGTGGTCAAAAAATTGCCACAACTTATGATGTCGTGGCAATAAATAACATTATATCAAACTCAAAATTTCATTCAGTTCACTTTCAGTCTTTACATTAACATCTCTTGCTTTACTGCCAAGATTCGGACCAACAATTCCCGCTTGCTCCAATTGATCCATCAGTCGTCCGGCGCGGTTATAACCTAACTTCATTCTGCGCTGAATTAATGATGTTGAGCCCATTTGATTTTGCACAATCAAACGCGCTGCATCTTCAAACAAAGGATCACGATCTGTGAGATCAAAATCTTTTCCTTCCATTTCTTTTTCATCAACATACTCCGGCAATTGAAATGCATTTGGATAACCTTGCTGTTCGCTGATGAACTCGCAAACTTGTTCTACTTCAGGTGTGTCTACAAAAGCGCATTGCAAACGGGTAACCTCGCCGTTATAACTTATCAGCATATCGCCTTTACCAATTAATTGTTCGGCGCCGCCGGTATCAAGAATTGTACGGCTATCAATTTTTGAAGAAACTTTAAATGCAATACGTACAGGAAAGTTGGCTTTTATTGTTCCTGTAATAATATTTACCGAAGGTCGTTGCGTTGCAATCACCAAATGAATTCCAACAGCACGTGCTAACTGCGCAAGCCGGGCAATTGGCATTTCAATTTCTTTACCTGCAGTCATAATCAAATCTGCAAACTCATCAATTACTAAAACAATGAATGGCAAAAATTCATGGCCTTTTTGTGGATTCAGTTTGCGGCTTACAAATTTTTCATTGTATTCTTTTATGTTGCGGCAACTTGCTTCTTTCAAAAGATCATACCGTATATCCATTAAAGTAGCCAACGCATTTAAAGTGTGAACCACTTTTTTTGTGTCGGTGATGATCGGTTCTTCCTCGCCGGGAAGTTTCGCCAAAAAATGTCTTTCAATAACACGATATAAACTTAGCTCAACTTTCTTCGGATCAACCAAAACCAACTTTAATTGCGATGGATGTTTTTTATACAGCAATGAAACAAGCAGCGTATTTATACCAACAGACTTTCCTTGCCCGGTTGCACCAGCCATTAACAGGTGCGGCATTGTTGCGAGATCAACAATAAAATTCTCATTGTCTATTTTCTTACCGATTGCAATTGGCAATGAAAAATTATTGTTTTGAAATTTGTCTGATGCAAGCAAAGTTTTCATGCTTACAACAGTTTTGCGAACATTCGGCACTTCAATACCAACCGTGCCTTTACCGGGAATCGGAGCGATGATACGAATACCAAGCGCAGC
>JAFBAF010000202.1 GCA_019247895.1 Parafilimonas sp.
AAATATTATTATGGCCGCAAACCAACCGGTGCTATGTTGCCAAACTTCAGAAATGTCTATAAACAAGAAGAAGATTTTCAGCGCGGTTACATGGTTCATTTCAGTGCAAGTCGCGGCAATTCAGAACCTCCGCAGGATAAACCCGAAATTGGCGGTGCTTATAAAGATTCCATCACAGAAGCAGGTGGATGGGGCGTATTCATGATGATGCAGGGCGAAACGATTCCGAAAGAAACAAATCATGTAAGGTTAAGTACTGATAAAAAAGATCAGTGGGGAATTCCATTACTTATTACCTCAGTAGATTATGATGATAACGATGAAAAAGTATTAAAAGATTTTTTTGAACAGGGTTCAGAGATGTTAAGCAAAACAGGTTGCAAAAACATTTATACAAACGATAGCAAACAGGCACCGGGTTTAGACATACATGAAATGGGCGGATGCAGGATGGGTAAAGATCCAAAAACATCTATGCTGAATGCGTACAATCAATTTCATAATTGTAAAAATGTTTTTGTTACAGATGGCGCTTGCATGACATCAACAAGTACACAAAACCCATCGTTAACTTTTATGGCAATTACAGCAAGAGCAGCAAACCATGCAGTGGAAGAATTGAAGAAAGGAAATATTTAATTTGAAGATTTGAAGATGTGCTAATTCGAAAATGCACATCAACATAAATATCATTATCAAATTTTCAAATTCACAAATTTCAAATTGATATGGGTGATACACTAAACATAAACAATAAAGCGCAGCAACAAAATACTTTTGATGCGATTGTAATTGGCAGTGGTATTAGTGGTGGTTGGGCTGCAAAAGAATTAACTGAAAAAGGTTTAAAAGTTTTAATGCTTGAACGTGGAAGAAATTTTGAACACATCAAAGATTACAAATCAGCTTCAAAAGATATTTGGGAGTTTCCGCATCATGGCAGAGTTACACAAGAGGAGTTAAAACGTCACCCGATCATTGCAAGAACATGGGGAACATCTGAACCGATCATTGATTATTGGGCGAACGATGTTGAGGCGCCTTATGTTGAAGTAAAACCTTTCAAATGGTGGCGTGCTTATCAATTTGGTGGTCGCTCTATTTTGTGGGGAAGACAGAGTTACCGCTGGAGCGATTTTGATTTTAATGCAAATGCAAAAGATGGATGGGCAATTGACTGGCCTATTCGTTATAAAGATATTGAGCCGTGGTACGATCATGTTGAACAATTTATAGGCGTGAGTGGTTCAAAAGAAAATTTGTCTCAATTACCTGACGGACATTTTACACCGCCAATGGATTTGACTTGCGTTGAAAAAGATGTATCGGCAAGAATAAAAGAAAAGTTTGGAAGAAGTATGATCATAGGCAGAAGCGCGAATACCACTGTTCCAAAAGAAGGCCGCACTAATTGTCAATTTCGAAATCGCTGCTGGGAAGGTTGCCCGTTTGGTGGTTACTTCAGCACGCAATCATCTACATTTCCTGCAGCGATGAAAACTGGAAATTTAACTATGCGTCCATGGAGTATCGTTACAAAAATCCTGTATGACAAGAATACAAAAAAAGCAACAGGTGTTGAAGTGTTGGATGCAGAAAATAATCAAACATATCAATATCATTCTAAAATAGTTTTTGTAAATGCATCTGCATTAAATAGCGCATGGGTGCTGATGAATTCTGCAACAGATGTTTGGCCTGATGGCTTAGGAAGCAGCAGCGGTGAGCTTGGTCATAACATTATGGATCATCATTATAATGTTGGCGCCAGTGGAACGATCGATGGTTATGAAGACAAATATTATTATGGCAGAAGACCAAACGGTTTTTATATAGTTCGCTTTGCAAATTTGTTTGATGACAAAAGAGATTTCTTACGCGGCTTTGGATACCAGGGTGGTGGCAGCCGTGAAAGCTGGAGCAGAAGTGTTGCTGAACTCAGCATTGGCGGTGCATATAAAGATGCACTTACAGAACCTGGTGGATGGACAATTGGTATGACGGGTTTTGGTGAATTATTACCGCATCACGAAAACAAAATATCGCTTGATAAAAATAAAAAAGATAAATGGGGCTTGCCTGTTTTGGCAATGGATGCGGAATTAAAAGATAATGAACTGAAGATGCGTAAAGCAATGAAAGATGAAGCTGTTGCAATGTTTGAAGCTGCTGGTGTAAAAAATATTTCATCATGGGATAACGGACATGAAATTGGTGATGGCATTCATGAAATGGGAACGGCAAGAATGGGTAATGATCCAAAAACATCTGTGTTGAACAAGTGGAACCAGGTTTGGGATGCGCAAAATGTTTTTGTTACCGATGGTGCTTGCATGGTTTCAAGTGCATGTCAGAATCCTTCGTTAACTTACATGGCGTTGACAGCAAGAGCAGCTAATCATGCAGTGGAAGAATTGAAGAATGGAAACATTTAATTTGAAAATTTGAAGATGAGCTAATTTGAAAATGTATATCACATGAAAACATTATTTTCAAATTTTCAAATTCATAACTTTCAAATTAATTATGCGAAAACGCACATTAACATGCAAAGGTCATTTTCAAATTTTCAAATTCACAAATTTTCAAATTATATATTATGGATAGAAGAGAAGCCTTATCACGTGTTGCACTTATTGTTGGCGGCACAATTATCGGCGCTGAAGCATTTCTTTCCGGTTGTAAAAATGAACCAAAGAAAGAAGGACTTTTTGCGACAGATGATATTGCACTACTTGATGAAGTTGGTGATACAATTTTACCAACAACAGCATCATCACCTGGCGCAAAAGCAGCGCAGATTGGTAATTTCATGAAAGTAATTGTTACCGATTGTTATCCTGAAGACGATCAGCGCACTTTTACGGATGGGATTGGCAAATTGAATGATGCAGCAAAACAGAAGTACAACAAATCGTTCATGGATATGACGCCTGAACAAAGAACCGAGTTCTTAATTGCGCTTGATAAAGAAGCAAAAGATCATGACAAAGAAATTGCAGATCGCGACGCTAAGATGACGGATGAAGAAAAACACAAACGCAAACTTGAGCAGGATGCAGGCACATATAAACGCGATCCGAAAGATGATCCGCATTATTTTGGAATGATGAAGCAGCTTACGTTGTGGGGTTACTTCACATCAAAACCAGGTGCAACACAAGCATTGCGTTATGTAGCGGTGCCGGGAAGCTATCAAGGTTGCATCCCTTATAAAAAAGGTGATAAAGCATGGGCAACTTAGAAAGATGTATGATGTAAGAAGTACGATGTACAAATTTTCTATCAGATTTTTTAAACTAAATCATTAATAAAACTATGTCTTATAGCAGAAGAAAGTTTTTGCAAACCACAGGTTTGCTTACTGCAGCAGGATTAATAAGTAAGAATGAATTATTTGCTGCCAACACAAACCTTAAAAATTATGGTATCCAGTTATGGAGTGTAAAAACCGCTTTGGGAAAAGACCCTAAAGGTGTTTTAAAACAACTTGCTGAAGATGGTTACACGCAAATTGAAAGCTTTGAAGGCAACCAGGGAATGTTTTGGGGAATGAGTGCAGCCGATTTTAAAAAATATATGGATGAACTCGGAATGAAAATTATTTCAAGCCATTGCGATATAGAAAAAGATTTTGAAAAGAAGGCCGCTGATGCAGCGTCAATTGGAATGAAATATTTGATTTGCCCTTACAAAGGCCCGCAAAAAACAGCTGATGATTTCAAAAAGATAGCCGATGAATTCAATGAGAAAGGCGAGATATGCAAGAAAAATGGAATTCGCTTTGCTTATCACAATCATGATTATTCATTTGTTGCTGTAGATGGGAAAGTACCTGAAGATATTATGATGACGAACACAAATACTGAATTGGTAGATTTTGAAATGGATATTTATTGGGTGGTAACAGCTGGTGCTGACCCAGTTGCTTATGCAAAAAAATATAAGAATCGCTTCAGGCTTGGTCACGTAAAAGACAGGATGAAAAATACAACAGAAAAAGATGCATCATGCACTTTGGGCGAAGGTTCAATTAACTATCCAACAATATTGAAAGATTTGAAAGAAAATGGCATGGAATATTTTATTGTTGAACAGGAGAGATATGATAACACAACTGAAATGGACAGCGCCAAAGCAGATGCAAAATACATGAGTATGCTTTCTATCTAAACAACACATGTCTACAATTAAAAAGTCCCGAGCATTTGCGGGACTTTTTAATTTACATCTCTACCGGTTTGCCGGCAGCAATCTTTGCAACGTTCTGTTTAAATTGGTCTTTTGTATTTGATCTTGGAAATGGAACTGAAGGTATTGGTACATTCAAAAAATTACACAATGGTTCCCATCCTTGTTTTACTTCATAAACCAATGAACGATCTTTCGGCAGAAAGTTGAGCGTTTCTGCATTAATTGCATTATATCTTTTTATTACTTCTTGTTTATCTTTCAAATTCTTTCCAAAAATTGAGTCCATTAATTTTCCATCATAGATAAGCACAGGGAATCTTTCTCTTATTGCTGGCGAAAATGGCATTCTTATTACCATCTTCAACATGCGGCCAACGGAAGGTTTGGTTGCCCAAAAAATCGTTTCCATTGCACTGTTGTACCAGCTTTCTGCATCACGTATTGTATGGATAATTTTAGCATTAGGATAAGCGGTAATTACTTGTTTGTAATAACGCGCTACAGGGTAATCAACCGCAGAATTATAACCATCAAATAATTTATTCCAGTCAACCGCCTCTCCATTTTCTGCCTGTTTAAAATAAACCAGGCGATCAGGATTTCGTAACAATTCTTCCATATGATAACACGGGCCGAAACCAAGTTGTTCCAATGCAAGCTTTAATGAATGCGTGCCAGTGCGTCCAACGCCGGAGCCGATAACTTGTAAACTCATATAGCAGTATTAGTGGTAAATAGATTTGATAACTGAGTTTGAAATTATATAATTTCAATTTATAAAACTTTGTTCATGAAAAGTATTTTTAATATTGATGATAAAAATGATATTATAAACAGGATCGATCAGCTTCATCCTGATTCAAAACCACTGTGGGGGAAAATGAGCGTATCACAAATGCTTGCTCATTGTATTGTGCCTGCTCAAATTTCAACCGGAGATATACCAGGCAAACGAAACCTGTTTGGAATTCTGTTTGGTAAACTGGCTAAAAAAAGAATGGTTTCTGATGAACCTTTTAAAAAGAATTTACCAACCGATCCAAGCTTTGTTATAAAACACTCACCCGATTTTTATGAAAGCCAACAAACACTTAAAGCTCTTATTGAAAAGTTATACAATACAAATAAAACAGAATTAGTACAACGCAAACATCCTTTTTTCGGTAAGATGACGATTGATGAATGGGGACTTCTGAACTATAAACATTTCGATCATCATTTAAGGCAGTTTGGTGTGTAAAAAATTAAGAGTATTGATTAATATTTTATGAACAACGCTTTTCCTCAATTTATTAAACGCATCAATAACCGGTTTTTCTTCAGGCAATTTTTATTTGTAAAACTTCCTTCGGCTTTTTTTGCAGGAATTAATATTGAAGCGATTGATGAGACCAAAACAACCATCAGCATAAAGCAAAAATGGTTCAATAAAAATCCTTTTCATTCTATCTATTTTGCCGTTCTTACAATGGCAGGTGAAATGAGTACAGGCGTTTTATGTTTAGGAAATATTTATAAACGTAAACCTGCAATAAGTATGTTGGTGATAGAGCAACGTGGCGTGTTTCATAAAAAAGCAACAGGCAAAATTTTATTTACATGTGAAGATGGTATTAAAATAACTGCTGCCGTTGAAGATGCAATTAAAAATAATAATGCCACAACTGTAACCTGTTACTCAAAAGGCATTAACAGCAACAATGAAACTGTTGCAGAATTTTGGGTAACATGGAGCTTTAAACAACGTAACGGCAAAGCAAAGCCGCTTGCAGCATAACTGTAAAATATAAATGCAGTTTTTCTATAAAAGCTTAGTTAGAAGAATTAGCGGCAATGTGCAGTGCAAAGGCAGCAATCGCTGTATCTTTCAATAAATTCACGAACGATCCTTGTTTTACATCTGCATCACCAGCGTTTAAAAAGTTCGGCAGGTGAATGGTAAGCACAAAAATGATTAACAAAACCGCTAATAAATAAGCCGCAGCTTTCACCATTTTGTTTGTAATAAACGCAATAGCTGTAAGAATAAATGCAGCGCCGGGAATATATACCCACAAATTACCTGCAGCCGGTAAAAATGATGGAACATAGCCAACCAGGTTTTGCGGATACATAAAATGATAAATGCCAAATACTGCCATAACCAGGGCCAGTAAAATAATGGCAACGCGTGAAATAGTTTGTTCTTGCATCTGAATAAATTTTTAGTTTATTAATTTGTCAGATGGAATTCGCCGAAAATTTTCACCTTATAAATGCATAGAATAAAATTGCCCGGAAAATTTTCGAGGCTCATTTCATGATGGCAATTTTTACACTATTAAGTTACAACTTTATTTTACTGCCCGAAAAAAATATGTACAACGGCAATTCTATCATACACTTATCTTTAGCTTAATTATTAAATATTATGACGATTGCATTTCATGGCGCTGCAAGAACAGTTACAGGTTCAAAGCATTTGATAACATTAAGAAACGGCAAAAAAGTTTTACTGGACTGCGGCATGTTCCAGGGTTTGGGCAGAGATACGTTTTCACTCAACAGCAATTTTGGTTTCGATGCATCATCAGTAAATTATTTATTATTGTCTCATGCGCATATAGATCATTGCGGCCTTATTCCAAAGCTGGTGAAAGAAGGTTTTAACGGAAAGATATTTTGTACGCCGGCAACAAAAGATCTCAGCGCAATATTATTGATGGACAGTGCAGAAATTCAGCGCGACGATACACAATTCACCAATAAGAAAAGAGCGAAAAAAGGATTGCCTCCTTATGATGTTTTGTACGATGTAAGTGATGTGCAAAAAGCATTACCGCTATTCACTTTCGTTAATTACGATACTTGGTTTACCATTGAAGAAGGCATTGAAGTTTTATATACTGATGCCGGGCATATTACAGGCAGCGCTGCCGTGCATGTGCGCATCAAAGAAAATAATACAACAACGCAAATATCTTTTAGCGGAGATGTTGGCAGATACAATGATGTTATTCTGCGCACACCGCATGTTTTTCCGCAAGCTGATTATGTTATTATTGAAAGCACTTACGGCAATAGCTTGCACACAGCCGTTGCAAATACGCCTGAAGAATTTTATGTATGGATAGAAAAAACATGTTTGCGAAAAAAAGGTAAGCTCATCATTCCATCTTTTAGTGTGGGAAGAACGCAGGAACTATTATATTTTTTAAATGATCTGAGTTTGCAGGGAAAACTTCACATTCCTGTGTATGTCGACAGTCCTTTAAGTTATGAAGCAACGGATGTAGTAAAGCATCATCCTGAAAACTTTAATACAAATATTCAGCAGTTATTAAAAAGAGATGGTGATCCGTTTGATTTTCCGGATTTAAAATTTATTGAAACGGTTGATGAAAGTAAGCGTTTAAATGATGATCATCAACCGATGATAATTATTTCTGCAAGTGGTATGGCAGATGCAGGCCGTATAAAACATCACATAAAAAACAATATAAGCGATAGCCGCAATACCATTTTAATTGTTGGTTACTGCGAGCCACATTCTTTGGGCGGGCAGTTAATGAACGGCGCAAAACAGGTAAGAATTTTTGGTGAAGAATATAATGTAGATGCAGAAGTTGGTGTAATGCGCAGCATGAGTGCTCACGGAGATTATAATGATCTTTTACATTTTTTAAAATGCCAGCAGGCAGATGCCGTAAAAAAAGTTTTTATCGTGCATGGCGAATATAATGTGCAGCAGGACTTCCGTGAGAAGTTATTGCAGGCTGGCTTTAAAGATGTAATTATTCCAGCGTTGCATGAAGAGGTTGAGTTAGAATGAGTGGTTAATACTATATGCCACGCCTTTGTTGGTATTCTTTACCAACAAATCCTATACTACTTGCCATTGGTGAGAACACCAACGGCGGCGGCGGTAAAGTTTTTTTCGTTCATTCTTATACAAGATCGCTTCAAAAAAAGATCTTTTCGTTCATTCTTATACAAGATCGCTTCAAAAAAAGATCTTTTCGTCCATTCTTATACAAGATTGCTTCAAAAAAAGATCTTTTCGCTCGTTTTTCCCAAAAAATTTCCAAAAGAATATTCTTTTGCTTCATTTTTCCTTAAAAACTTTTAAAAGAATATTCTTAAGCTCCACTTTTCCCAAAAAACTTCCAAAAGAATATTCTTTTTGCTCATTTAAGGCAAAAATCTAACAAACAAGTAGAGCGTCTAAATAGGAAAATTGAAAACAAGTTCCGGCGCTGCATGAAGAGGTTGAGTTGGAATGAGTGGTTAATATTATATGCCATGCCTTTGTTGGTATTCTTTTACCAATAAATTCTCATACTACTCGCCGTTGGTGAAGAACACCAACGGCGGCGGTAATATTAATAGAGAATAACCCGAAACTTTATAAACCAAACGCAAAATATCTTGTTTAATAATAAAATTTTTGAACTTCGTTATCTCACGCCTTTGTTGGTATTCTTTACCAACAAATTCTCATACTACTTGCCGTTGGTGAAGAACACCAACGGCGGCGGTAATTTAATAGAGCATAACCGAAGCTTTATAAACCAAACGCAAAATATCTTGTTTAACAATAAAATTTTTGAACTTCGTTATCTTTAATAATCATCTTTCATTAAAAACTTGTTATATGCAAAAGCTCCTGTTAGTTTTCATTTTTATTGTAACCGGTACATTATTATTCGCACAAAAAATGGCGCCATGCTGCGCACCTGCAACTCAACAGTTTGCCGCATTGGCTGATGATAAAGATTTTATAATGAGCCATGATGTGCCGCTGCCTTTTATTTATCGCAGTGCCAACGGCGCTGATATTACTTTTAAAGCTGCTGAGGGCACTGATGCACATGGTTGGATGGTGAAAGCAGCGAAGCCAACAGATTATTACATGTTCGTAATTCACGAATACTGGGGTTTGAATGATTACATAAAGCAGGAAAGTGAAAAGCTGAGCAATGATCTCGGCGTAAATGTAATTGCGCTTGATTTGTATGATAACAAAGTTGCTACCACACCGGAAGATGCAGGCAAGCTGATGCAGGCCGTAAAACCTGAACGGGCAATGGCAATTATTAAAGGTGCATTTATGTATGCAGGCAGCAAAGCAAAGGTGTTTACAATCGGCTGGTGTTTCGGCGGCGGCTGGAGTTTGCAAACGGCAATCATCGGTGGCAGCCAGGTAAAAGGTTGCATTATGTATTACGGCATGCCTGAAAAAGATGTAAACAAATTAAAGGCATTGCATTGTGACGTAATTGGTTTTTTTGGTAACCAGGATAAATGGATAACACCACAGGTGGTTGATGAATTTAAAACCAATATGAAAGCTGCAGATAAAAAAGTAACCACTTATGAGTATGATGCGGATCATGCTTTTGCAAATCCTTCAAGCGCACATAATAATAAAGAAGCGGCAGCAAATGCTTATGCTAAAACATTAGCGTTTGTAAAAGAAAGAATGAAATAACATAATACGTTTTATCAATTCCTTCAGTAAAATACAATTACAAAACATTAAATTCTTTCCCAAAAAATTTAGTTTTTTATCTTTATTGCTTCAAACAATTATTTATGGTGATGACATTGATTACGTGCCCTTCCTGCGGAAATGAATTTGAGCCTTCTGATGTAATGCGGGAAGAAATGCAGAAACAGTTGCGGCAGCAAATGAAGGAATGGCAGCAGAAAAAGGAAGAAGATTACAAATTAAAAGAAGCGTCTTTTCAAAAACAACTTTCGGTAAAAGATGAAGAAGTAAACAAACGTATTGCTGATGAAAAGAAAAGAATTCAATCAGACCTTGAACAATCTATAAGAAAATCTATAAGCGCAGATTTTGAAAATCAACTAAAGCTATTGCAGCAATCCGTTGCAGACAATGAAGAGAAATTGAAAGAAGCAAGAAGAAAAGAACTGGATTTTTTGCAAAAAGAGCAAACATTAAAACGTAAAGAAGAAGAATTTGAATTAAATGTTCAGAAAAAAATTATAGAAGAACGCGAAAAGCTTTCTATTGAAATAAGAAAAATTGAAGCACAAAAAATTGAACAGCTTGAAAACGATTTTCGTTTGCGTCTTGCAGAAAAAGAAAAGCAACTGGAAGATCAAAAAAAATTAGCAGAAGAAATGAAACGCAAAGCCGAGCAGGGCAGCATGCAATTGCAGGGCGAAGTGCAGGAGTTAATGCTTGAAAGCATTTTGCATGCTACATTTCCGCATGATAAAATTATACCTGTTGGTAAAGGTGTGCGTGGTGCAGACTGCATTCAAACAGTTTGTAATCCTTTTGGCAACGAATGTGGCAAAATCATTTATGAAAGCAAGCGCACCGCAAGTTTTTCTGCAGACTGGATTGATAAACTAAAAGCAGATATGCGCAGCCAGGGCGCAGATATTGCGGTAATTGTTACACAAACATTGCCAAAAGATATGGAACGTTTTGGGGAAAAAGAAGGTGTTTATGTTTGCACGTTTGCTGAAGTAAGAAGCCTTGCTTCGGTTTTGCGCACAAGCATTTTAAAAGTTTTTGCGCTTACAAAAAGCCAGGAAGGCAAAGGCGATAAAATGCACATGCTGTACGATTATTTAACCGGCAATGAATTTAGTGAACAATGGAAAGCTATACGCGAAGGCTTTTTAAGTTTAAAAATCAGTATACAGAAAGAGCGTGACGCAATGGAAAGATTGTGGAGTGCACGGGAAAAGCAATTGGATAAAGTATTGATAAATGCATCCAAAATAAGAGGCTCGATCGACGGTATTGCAGGAAGTGATGCTGTTGATTTGAATTTACTTGATGATGAAAGTAATAATTTGCTGGATTAATGTTTGCAGCAATTTAATTATCAACCCTTACATTAATAATGTTTGGCATAGTATTTCATAACTTTATGCAACCTATACTTTAAACACTCAAACAAAACCTATAATTTATGAAAAAGACTTTACCTGTTTTAGCCGTTTTATGCCTGTTGCTAACTCAAAAATCGAATGCACAAATTCAGCGTGGCAATATTTTGGTTGGTGGTGATTTAGCAGATTTTAATTTAGGGTTAAACAAGAACAGTAATTTTATTTTGACCATTGACCCCACAGCCGCATGGTTTATAAGAAACAATATCGCAGTTGGTGCGTATATAATTTTAGGCGTTGATGCGGTTAAAGGGGCCACAACAACAACTTATGGCGTTGGTCCTTTGGCTCGTTATTACTTCGGTGCGGGCCAGGTAAACACAGAGTCTGTTTTAAGACACACACGTTTATTTGCAGAAGGTAATGTTGGTATTGAAGGATCAAATACTTCACATGGCTCATCTACAAACGGATTAGGAATTGGTATAGGCCCCGGTATTGCTTATTTTATTACCCCAAATATTGGTTTGGAGGCTTTATTAAAATATCGCGGTATTGTTGGCTTTGGTAATGACCCATTAAACAGCAGGCTCGATCTTAATTTTGGTTTTCAAATTTACCTGCCGGGCAGAGCAACTGCCGGAAAGGTAAGAACGGATGCGAGATAACCTTATTGAATTAATAAAAGAAATCCTGCACAGTATGCGGGATTTTTTTTATTCCATAAACCCAGCTATCAAAGAATGAAAATGATGCGTTCCCTGTTCACGTTTTACAGAATATCTTCCATGTTTATAAAATCTTGAACGAATTCCTTTTTGCACATTTTGCACTACTTCTTCATCTTCCAGCTCTACTGCATTTAAGCCACTCCCCGCTCCTTTTTCCAATTTACTTTCATCACTCACATAAGTTAAAAAACGAACCTTGCAACTGCTTACATCAAGCGGTTCAACAATGTTTACAGATAATCCCCACGGATAAAAATTGAACATCATGTTTGGAAAAACCCAGAAATAGTATGCAGCAACTTCTTTTCCATAATCGGGTGAAGTTGAAGGCAGATCAAAACAAACATCACCTTTTTTGCCAATGCCCAATTGAAGATTTGAATAACGAAAAACTTCAGTGGTGTATTCACCAAAATCAAGCACCTGGTTTAAACCCGCATGCACAAAAGGAATATGAAAACCTTCTAAATAATTTTCACAATACAAAGCCCAGTTGGCTTCAACATAATAATCTTTTGAAAGCTCCGGTTTTAGTTGAAGTGCATTCACGGGGAACCATTCCATGCGTTGCATCATTTCTTTTAAAAAAACACCCGCATCATGCTTTTTATCTAAAGTTGTAAACAATAATTGCCCCCAATTAAATAAAGGCAATTGATGCAAATCATCATCTTTCGTCGGAAAATTTTCCACTTCTTTAAACTCAGGCATCGAAATAAATTTTCCTTCAAGCGAAAATAATCTGCCATGATAACGGCATTTTAACTGGTTAAATTTACATGGCTCATATATCACTAAATTTCCGCGATGTGTGCATACATTACTTAAACAATGAATAGAATCTTGTTTATCTTTCGTAAGCAATAAAGGTTCGTCTAAATATTTTTCAAGCAATGTAAACGGGCAAGCATCGCCTGGCTCTTTCACTAAACCTGTATCTCCGATAAATTGCCATGAAGACGCAAAAATTTTTTCTTTTGCTTCGTCGTAAAATTTTTGCTGTGTATAAAAATCTGTATCGATGGTTTTCGCTTTTGCAATATTGCCATCTATAAAAAAAGAAGCCATAAACAGTTTTGCTAAAGATAAACATGATTTGCTATCCGGCTATTTATAACAGTTTTTTTGTTAGCTTATATTTGCCGCTTTTCAATTGTAAATTTGAAATTGTAAATCATAAATTGAATATGAGTCAACATTTATCAGAACAAGAAATTATTCGCCGTAATAAACTGGATAAACTGGCGGCATTAAATATTGATCCGTATCCTGCGCCATTGTATCCTGTTACACATTATTCAGCTGATATAAAAAATACCTTTTCAGAAGAAACAAAAGAACAATTCAGCAATGTGTGTGTTGCAGGAAGAATTATGAGCCTGAATGATAAAGGCAAAGTTTTTTTTATTAAGATACAAGACAGTAAAGGCATCATTCAGTTGTATGTTCGCAAAGATGATGTGTGTTCAACAGACGATAAAACAATGTTTGATGAAGTGATAAAACATTTAATTGATTTAGGCGACATCATTGGTGTTAGAGGTTTTGTTTTTATTACACGTACGGGTGAAATATCTGTGCATGCAAAAAGCTTTTCGCTCCTCACAAAATCATTAAAACCTTTGCCCATTGTTAAACGTGATGATGAAGGAAACGTGTATGATGAAGTTACGGACCCGGAATTTCGTTACCGCCAGCGCTATGCAGATCTCATCATAAACCCTGAAGTAAAAAATGTTTTTTTAAAACGTACGCAGCTTATTAATACTATGCGTAATTTTTTAAATGATCGCGGCGCTTTGGAAGTTGATACGCCGGTGCTGCAATCGATTCCCGGCGGTGCTGCCGCAAGGCCTTTTGTTACGCATCATAATGCTTTGGATATTCCTTTGTACCTGCGCATCGCAAATGAACTGTATTTAAAAAGATTGATCGTTGGAGGTTTTGATTGGGTATATGAATTCAGTCGTGACTTTAGAAATGAAGGGATGGACAGAACGCACAATCCCGAGTTCACTATTCTTGAATGGTACACTGCTTATAAAGATTATTTATGGATGATGGAAACTACAGAACAATTGTTTGAACAAATTGCTCTGGCTTTGCATGGAACAACTGAAGTAAAAGTTGGTGAAAACATTATCAGTTTTAAGGCGCCGTTTAAACGCATAAGCATCTACGATGCAATAAAAGAATATGCAGGCTATGATGTAAGTGAAATGAATGAAGAACAATTGTTCGATGTATGCAGGCAATTGCATCTTGAAGTTGATAAAACGATGGGAAAAGGCAAATTGATCGATACAATTTTTGGTGAGAAAGCAGAAGACAATTTTATTCAGCCAACCTTTATCGTTGATTATCCTGTGGAGATGAGCCCGCTTACGAAAAAGCACAGAAGCAAAAAAGGTTTGGTTGAAAGATTTGAGTTAATGATTAATGGAAAAGAGTTGGCTAATGCTTACAGCGAGTTGAACGATCCAATCGATCAGCGTGAAAGATTTGAAGAACAATCGCGTTTAATGGAACGTGGTGATGATGAAGCAATGTATATTGATGACGATTTTTTAAGAGCACTGGAATATGGAATGCCGCCGACAAGCGGTATTGGAATTGGCATTGATCGTTTGTGTATGCTGATGACAAATCAGCCTTCTATACAAGACGTATTGTTGTTTCCACAAATGAGGCCCGAAAGGCAAACCGAGTGAGCGCCGAATTCACAATACAAATAAAATTATTGTATAACAAGGGAATAAGACCTGGCCTAAAACGGAGGTAGCCGAAACTAAAAAGCATTTACTTATTTCACAATAAGTAAATGCTTTAATAATAGTAACTTTTCTAAACAATCCTCAGGTTGTACTTGCTTGCAAAAGAATTCCTGTGCAATTGCAATTCATTAATCAAAAGATTGAGCAAACGAAAATTATCATTTGCCTGTTCGTGCACAACATGAATTTCCTTTTTCAAAAAATCTCCTGTCTTAGAACTTCCGTTTTCAAATCGGGATATTTCGTTAAGCAACGTAACATGAGAACCTTTTACATCTTCAAGTTCACGAAGCATTTCATCAATAGCTTCAAGTTGTTCATTCTTTTTCATATTCGGATTTTATTGGATTTTTTTTGCGAAAAAGAATTCCGCTCAGCGAAATAAGATAATTAATAATGTTTTTGCAGAATTAAAAAGATAAATTCATATCCTATAAAAACATTTGATCATTTCGATTTGAAAAGGAAACGATTTATTTTCTTTACAATGGATGGGCCTTCATAAATGAATCCTGTCCACACTTGAATCAGCGAAGCTCCTGCCCCAAGTTTTTCTTTTGCATCCGCACCGGAAAAAATCCCGCCGCTTGCAATAACAGGGATTTTATTATCAGAATTCATTACAATATACTTCAATATTTCAGTTGATTTTTCTTTTAAAGGTTTGCCGCTTAAACCACCATTGCCCATTTTTTTTATAGCGGATTCCGGAGTTGACAGACGAGCACGTTCAATAGTTGTATTGGTTGCAACAAGTCCGTCAAGTTTTACTTCAAAAGCGAGTTCAATAATATCATCAAGTTGCGAATTATTTAAATCCGGTGCTATTTTAAGCAAGAGCGGTTTT
>JAFBAF010000240.1 GCA_019247895.1 Parafilimonas sp.
AGCCATAGGAGTTTTTTGTTGTTTGATTCTGCTGTATCCAAACCAATCAGTTTAACTGCATGCTGGCGTGTACAAAATCTTCCTGCAGGTGGGCAGCACGCAACAAAGTGAGTGTTGTATAAATTTCACCGTTTTCTTCTTCCGATATGCGTGAATAAATTTCAACGCCATCATTCAAACTATTCAATTCATGTATTTCACATACATCAATAAATTTCCAGTGCACCGGTTTCTCTGCTGCATTAAAAAAATTATCTTCTTCGCGATGACCGAATAACCTCGCTTTTTGAAATGCATGCAGTTCATCTTCGGCGTTTATCAGCCGCAACTGCTCATCAAATTGCGGTGTGTGTTTTCCATCGCCGCAAATAATCCGGTAAACCAATTTTGCAAGAAACCATTTCATAACAGTATTATTAGTTATTTGAATCTGTTTGATTATATCAATCATGAATGCAAAAACAGGACATCAGAAATTTCTTATTTCAATTCCGCCAAATACACAAGCACCTTTTAATATGATCGTTTTATTCGGGTCAGGCGTTGCCATACTTGCATTGCGCTTATCTTCAACACCACCAAATACTGCAGTTATCTGGTTTTTTACATTCCAGTTGCCCGGCAATAATAGCTTAGTACCTCCAAAAACATTATTAATTTCAAGGTATATAGTTTGACTTATATCAGCCTGTAATAAATTAATTTCAGAACCACCCATAAAAGCATTTATTTCACCGCCTTTAAAATTCTTTGAAAGAATTAATTTATTTATACTTCCAAACACTGCATTTATTTCAATAAATTCTGCGGATTCATCCTGTGGCTCTGTTTTAACTTCAGCTGAAGAATTATAGTCTTGCTTATAATTTAGTCTTTCCCATTTTTCTTTATGATAGTTTTTCCAGTCTTCTTTGTATTGTGAATGTGCACTCGGTCTCAATATAAAAACAATACCTGCTATCATTAAAATTCCCGGCCATATAAAATCCTGCATATGCGCATCGGGAATAATATCGTTCAGCAAAAAACCAACGCCAACCACTATCATAATTAAACCACCTGCATTTCTAAAACCACTTTTAAAACTTATCAGCAATCCAACCGCAATTAAAAGTGTGTACCAGCTAAACAACCAATCCGGAATATCTGCACCCAGTTTTCTTGCCATTAATAAACCGCCGGCTGCAAACAAAAGCAAACCACTCCAAAACCTGTTGCCACCATTGCTTTTATACACTCTTTTGTCATCTTTTGCCATGTTATATTTTCTGTTTAATTGATGAAACAAAAATAGATCGCTTTAATATTGATTTAAAGCTTCTTTAGGTTTATCGATACAAAGTGTAGGTAAATAAACGAAACTGGCCGGTGAATGCAATTAATAATAAAAAAGAATACAATTTTGTTATTGCTCTGCCTTTATTTCTTCAACCGGATAAATTGGTGACAAAAAATTACTGTTGCTAATGAGCGCCAAATATTTTCCATCCGGGCTCCAGTTCGGCGTATTCATTGTTCCTTGTCCGCCATAAACCGCCGCCAGCACTTTTGGTTTGCCGCCATCAGCAGGCATCAATCTTATATAAACATGTTTATAAAAAGGATGATTTGATGGATCAACATCTTTTCCGAAAGATATAAAAGCGATCCATTTGCCATCAGGTGAAACATGCGGAAACCAATTGTTGAATGCATCGTTGGTTAATTGTTCCTGGTTGCTGCCATCAGGTTTCATGCGCCAAATTTGCATAGTACCGCTTCGCACAGAATTGAAATAAATATATTTTCCATCCGGCGAATATTCAGGCCCGTCATCCAAATCTTTTGCGGTAGTTAGCTGCATCTCTTTACCGCTTCCATCCGATGCAATTTTATAAATATCAAATTCATTATTGCGTTCGCCAACAAACACTAAAAATTTTCCGTCAGTGCTCCAGCCATGCAAATAAGATGGACCGGTTGGTGTGATCTGTTTTGGTTCACCTCCGTTAATAGAAACCGTATAAACTTTCGACGCATCATCATTTGCGCTGCTGCTGCTTAATCCAAGCATTTTCCCATCGAAAGAAATAACATGATCGTTGTTATTGTGCGTAATTGTTCCTGTGTTTAAAACTTCAGGCGTATTTCTTGTAAGATCATATTTATAAACTAAACCATCGCTATTGTACAACAAATGGTTTCCATCTTTCATCCAGTTGGGTGCTTGTATGGAGCGTGGAGATTGATAAATAATTTTACTATGTCCGGTTGCAACGTTCAAAATTTCCAATTGACTGCTGAGATATTGCTTATATGGAACAAGTGTTGCCGGCGCAGGAATTACAATGCGCACATTATAAAAAACTGCTTTTTCTTTTACAGCCGCATTGTGAGCACAAACAAATAAGCCTGCATAAACATTATCGCCTAAATCAAGATGAATGCTGTCTTCAGTAAATATTTCGCCATTATGTGCAACAGACATAATATAAGTGTTGCCGCGTTTTTCCAATTGAATTACATCAGCAGCCGTTAATGCAGATCTTACTTCCTGCATTGTATCATTATTAGCTTTTCTGTATTGAAGTGAAGTTAATCCATCACCATGAACGGCAACACTTGCGCAAGCCGAAGTGCTGTCTAATGAAGAACGGATCATCCAGCCAAACTTGCGATGTTCTTCTACACCTTTACCTGTAAAAGCGGCGTTACAACGTAAAATAAAATCACCTTGTAATTGTGTACATAAATAATGAAAGCCGTCATGATTAAACCAGATATTATTGCCAGAACCTTCGATTGTATATTCCTGCGTTTGCGCATTGTATGCTGCGCTTCCTGTTTGCGTGTTGCCTACATCAAACTGGTTTGAAAAAATACCTATGGAATTTTGTGCATGTACAAAAGTTACGCTCGTAATCAACGAAAAAAGCAAACAGATTTTTTTCATGGCAAGAACATTGTTGAGAAGATTATGAAATAATTTGGAGATGCAAAACTGAAAATTATTAAAACAAGTTTAAACGATTTACTTTTATTTAGAAATAATAGAATTTTTTATGGAATAAGAAATTTATTTCATCATCAATAAAATTATATAATGAAAAATATTATTGCAGTTGTTTTTATAATCGCATTTTGCTCATGCAGCTCAAATAACACACAGCAAAGTTCAGCCAATCCAAATAATTATACTGCTCCTGATGATATTGCCATTAAAAAAGCAGTTGATGATGCATACGCCGCTTTAAGTTTTAAAGATGGTCAGCAACCGAAATATGATAATATAAAAAACGCTTTTATTCCGCAGGCACAATTAATAAATTATATAACTGATACGGCACAAATATTATCTATTGATGATTTTGTAAAAGCTTTTAAAAATTATGTGCAAACAACCAATATTCAAACATTTGATGAGCAGGAAATTTATGGCAGAACAGACCAGTTTGGAAACATTGCGCAACGTATCAGCAGTTATAAAACTTATATTAATAGTAATGATATTGTGAAGGAAAGAGGTGTGAACAGTTTTCAATTAATTAAAACACCGCAAGGCTGGAAAGTGTCAAGCATAATTTGGGATGTTGAAAAATCAGGTTTAAGTATTCCCGATGTGTATCTTGGAAAATAATTTTATTTGGATGAAGTATCAAACTTTGCTTTCACTTCATCTAAATGATGAATGAATTTCTCAATATTAGGATCGTAACCATATTTGATTTCACTCAACACATTTTGATTCGCATCAATGAACATATATAAAGGCTGGGAATTGATGCCGAACCTTGTTATCTCATAATCTAAATTCCTTTCACCAACCGTTTCTATTTTTTCAGCTTTCGCATTTGTGTATTTTTCATCAGCACTTAATTCAGTTGGTTCATCTGTATATAAACTTACCAGCACAAAATTTTCATTGATGCGTTTTAAAACCTGCGGATCACTCCAAACCTGTGCTTCCATCTTACGGCAGTTTGCACAAGAGTAACCGGTAAAATCAAGCATGATCGGCTTATGTAAAATCTTAGCTGCGGCAATGCCTTCGTTCAAATCAAAATATGCTTTCAAGCCGTAAGGTGCAGCAATTTTATCAGCGAATTTTTGTGGCGCAAGTGCTGCGGTAGTTGTGTTGGTTAAACTATTCTTTGTTGATGTTGTATTGTATAAATTAAAGTCCTGCGTGTACTCAGGCGGAATCCATCCGCTTAAAGCTTTTAAAGGTGCGCCCCACATTCCGGGTAAAAGATATAATGCAAATGCAAAAGATGCAATAACAAAAAATAACCGCACAATGCTTATATGTTTTAAATCACTATCATGAACGAATTTTATTTTACCAAGAAGATACAAACCAAGCAACACACTTATCACGATCCACAAGGCAATAAAAATTTCACGGTCAAGCAAACGCCAATGATAGATGAGGTCAATATTGCTTAAAAATTTTAAAGCCATTGCTAATTCAATAAAAGCAAAACTTACTTTAACGGTGTTTAACCAACCGCCGCTTTTTGGCATTGCGTGAATGAGCGAAGGAAATAATGCAAGCAAAGTAAATGGCAAAGCTAATCCGGTTCCAAAGCCAAACATGCCTGCAATTGGTCCGGCAGAAATGCCTTCTGATGATAGATAACTTAATAATTGCCCTGCAACAATTCCGGTACAACTAAATGAAACTATTACCAACGTAAGCGCCATAAAAAATATTCCGAGATAGCCTTTTTTACCCGCTAATTTATCTGTGCGGGTTGACCATGATGATGGCAATGTAATTTCAAACACACCAAAAAAAGAAATGGCAAATAATATAAAGATGACAAAAAATAAGAGATTGGTAATTGGATTGATCGAAATTTTATACAACGTTGTATTACCAAAAATTAAAGTAAGCGCTGTTGTTGGAATGCCATAAATAAGAATAATGCAAAGCGAATAAAAGAATGCATTTTTTATTCCTTGTTTTCGGCTGCCGTAATGATGCATGAAGTAAGTAACTGTAACCGGGAACAATGGATATAAGCATGGAAGAAAGACAGCAATTAAACCTGCAACCAAGCCAATCCAGAAAAAGCCTAACCAGTTTTTTGGTTCTGCTTTAGCAACGGCAACACCACTGATAGAAGCTTTTTGCGGTGCCACTGTAACTTCAAAACTTTCTTCGCCGCTTGGAAATTCATCATGCTGTTTTCCCAACCATGAAAATGAACCTTTTATAATTACGCTGTCCTGTTTTTTTATTTTTAACGGGTATAAAAAATATGCAGTATCATTAAAACCATGAAATGTTGAATTGGTTTTATCATCTTTTATAAACTGAATATTTGATGATTGAACAACATTTGTATCAGTTAAATATTTTGCTGAATTACTGTCAAGATTTAATTGAGAAATAAAAGCATCATCAGAATTTTGCGGCTTTACAGAAAATAAAAAAAAACCAGTGTCCAATTTTGCTTTTACAGAAAAACAAACAAGAGAATCGTTTTTTCTTACAGTTGAAAATGAAAAATGAGCAGGATTATTTTGTGCGAATAAAAGAGTACAAACTGCTATCGAAAAAATAAATAAAAATATTTTTTTCATGCAGTATGCTTGCTTTACTGGATTGGAACGTTGAAAGAAATAGTTTTAGGCGGAAGACACATTTTATCGTTACACACCATATATTTTATAGTTCCTGAAAAATTAGTTTTAACCGGTGATTTTAGCTTTACAACCTGTGCAAATGTTACCGTTTCAGAATAGTACTTTACATCAACTCCAAAAATTTCATCGTGCACTGTACTTAATTTTCCATTTTCTGTGGTTTTACCATCAACGGTAACCAAAGGATTTTTTTTAAAGTTAAAAGTTGTAGCCACCGGCCCGCCATTTGGTGTATTCATAGAGTAGATATGCCATGAAGGATCGAGTATAGCCAAAATATTCACAGTATATTCTTTATCAGATTTTTTTATAGCCACATATTTCCATTTTACAGGATCCTGAACCTGAGCATGCAAAAATCCAAACACAAAAAGTACAGCAACAATCGTTGTTAAGAGTTTATTCATTATTGTGTATTAATTTAATCCGAGTTCTTCAAAAATTTTTATGCCATCAATATTTCCCAAACCGGCAGAAGCTGCTCTTTCCGGATGTGGCATCATACCAAAAACGTTTCTTTCTTTGTTTTGGATGCCTGCAATATTTCTTAAAGCATGATTTGGATTGTAGCTTTTATCAACATTCCCTTTTTCATCGCAATAATAGTACAACACCTGGTTATTTTTTTCAATCTCATCCAATGTTGCTTCATCTGCAAAATATCTTCCATCGCCGTGGGCAATTGGTATTTTATAAATATCACCTTTTTTATTTTTAAGATGAATGTTTTTACAAACGAACTGCTGGTTTCCATTTGGTAATAAAGCGCCTGGCAATAAACCGCTTTCGCATAATATTTGAAATCCATTACATACACCTAACACTTTGCCTCCTTTATTTGCAAACTCAACAACAGTTTGCATCATGGGGCTTAAATGCGCAATTGCGCCACAGCGCAAATAATCACCAAAAGAAAAACCGCCGGGCAGCACAATACAATCACCGGTTGAAAACATGCTTAGGTCTTTATCTTTATGCCAAAGCATTATTACTTCTTTATTCAGGCTTTCAAGTGCGTCTTGCATGTCTCTGTCGCAATTAGAACCTGGAAAAACAACAATGCCGAATTTCATAATATTGTGTTATTGAATAAAAGTTGACATAACCAGCATTGCAAAAATAACTTCTCTTATATTAATAATTGCTTAATACTTTACGAACCAATTGTTATAAACAGATAACGCAATTAAGACCCAAAAAAATATAACAGGAATGATGTTTCGATTACCTGCAAAAGCAAATCCTGCATAAGAAGCAGTTGGTACTGCCACAACCAGGAAGACGGCGGGGAATGCATCTTTTACAAAAAAGATAACAGGAATGGTAAATAAAAATGCAACTAAAAAAACTGACCAGCTTTTTCTTACCTGTATCAAAACATTTGCACCGGAATTTTGAACAGCTAAAATTCCCCATGCCGCTATTACTAATGCAACAATTAAAGTAATGGTCATTAATGGCATTACCGGCAACTTAAAAATGCCAAATAATTCTTGTGGCGATGGTAATAAGTAAAGCTGGTCAGTTAAAAAAAGATAAGCCGTTAAAAAGTAAACCGGTGTAATTATTCCAAAAAATAATACAAACCATTCATTAATATTAAATGGCCTTATTATCGCTAATGCAAGCATTGCAATAATGATTAACGGCGCAGATGGGTAATAAAGAATAATACACAAGCCGGTTAATAATCCAAAATTATAAATTGAAGTTTTTGCATTGCGCGCTGCATATAATTTACATGCGCTGTATAATATCCATATAACAAGGAAGCAACTAAGCAATGCAGCGTTCACAACATTAAATGCAGGTAATAAAGCTGAAAATAAAATGAAGCAGAGCGCAGGGGTATAAGATGGCTTATTCAGCATGCGCAGGTTGTTCAATATAAAATTCAATTGCAGTGATAAGAGAAAGATAGCAGAAACATATAATAAAGAAACAGCAAACGGATCAGCGTTTTTTAAAGGGTTAAGCAGGTAATAAAAAAAACCATCAGTTGCAGCGGTTACAACCTGCGGCGAATGCACCAAAGAATAAACATGAAGCCCAAAACAAATAATTATCAGCCAGAAAACGGCTGCTGCAGATCTCTCTCTAAAAAATGATACCATGGTGATGTGAATGTGAGACATGAAAAGTAAGAGCTGAATTTACTCCTGCCTTTGGCTGCTCACTAAACTTAAAATTCAATTTTAGCAAAGCAAAGATAATTTCTGTATTGACAGGGAACTAAAACTTCGTGACTGCTGACTTGTTTTAAATAGCGTGGCATAAACTGGTAACCTCTGTCGAGTTCCTTCAACGTGGGTTGCTGTGTTATTTTACCTTGAGGATCTATGCTTTGGGCTTGTAATATCTGTGTTCTTTTTTGAAATTGGTTAAACAAAAAATTTGCCTGTCCTGACGTTAAATAAATTCCGTAACCAATAAAGTTATCTGAATTATCATCGTACTGTGATTTTGGAATAATGCTTGTCCATTCCATATTATCAGACGAATCGAATGCGATTACCGCTATATTGTCCGCATAATAACGTGTAAGCTGGTTAGGATAACCGTAACCATACGGGCTCATCCATGGATAATATGTATATCCGTAAGGGCTGCCATAGAGATAATAATTTGAATTGTTCCAATAAGGGCTTCCATAAGTATAATCCCAGCGGTTATTATAAACGCCGCGATTGGTTGAATATGCAGATTCTGCAAGTATGGCAAAACCTCCATCTTTTCTTAAAATTATATTTTGCAAAAAATAATCATTAAAAGCAGCACGTGATGAGCCTTCACTTTTTGCATTGCTTTTTAATTCATCGTTAAACAAAAATGTTTTTTCGCTGATTAATGTACCATTATCACGGCTCCAGGTTGCGGTGTATAAACCATCTATATTTCCTCTTTTTTGTTTTGAATAAAAGGAAGCAATAACAAGATGTTTATTTACATTATCTACTTTAATTCTTATATCACTCAGGTATATTTTCGGCACTTCTATTGAATACTTGTTTATAGTATCAGCACCGGGAGACCTAACCATTAGCGTTATATTTTGTATAGTACCGTCATCATTGTTGGCGGCACTGCCTGAAGCTTTTACAAATGCCATCCAGCCCTCATTGTCTAAAGCAAATTCTGTAAGAAAATCGTTATGCGACTGCATGGAAATATTGTTTGTTTTCTTATATAGAAGATTAAGTGAAGCGTCGAAAACACTGCATGTAAAAATGTAATTGTTTTCGTTTTTACTGTTTATTTTATATATGCCAATGCGCTGCTTGTCTTCGCTATATAATATATTATAAATTTTATTGCTGGCAAAGAAACTTATTGTTGTAGTATCAAGTGTTACCGGGTCTCCAACTATTTTTCCATTGCCGTCAATATGTGCAGCCATACAGTACACAACGTTTCTTCGTTGATATTGATAAATAAAATAAAAATAATCCCGGTAAGTTATAATATCAGAATTGATGAGCTTATCAGGCAAAAAATCCATTTTTACCTTATCAGCCTGTTTCATTTCATTATCAAAAACTACAATTGTGTAAGAAGAATGTACATGCTTATAAACAAGATAATTGTTGTTTAATTTTCCGACAATATCAAAATCAACTGAACGTACATCATCTCTGTCTGGTTCTGAATAACTGATTTTTTGAGCCTGTAAGAGCAACGGGAAGCTGATTATTGCAAGCAAGCTGTAACGAATCTTTTTCATCATCTGCATAATTCTTGTGCTAACAAATTTAATATTTAAAAGGGTAGTATTTTACTTAATTAAAACTGCAATATAGTTGCTGTTAGTATAAATGATTAGTGAATTTATTTCATTATACATTTGTATTGAAATTAGATTAGCATAATTCCTATAAGTGAGTAAAAGCATTAACAAAGTTTCCGCAGCCGGTTTACTGGTAGCATTAGGAATAATTTTCGGGGATATCGGTACTTCGCCTTTATATGTTTTCAATTCAATTATTAATGGCAGGCTTATTAATGAAGCGTTGATCATTGGAAGCCTCTCATGCATCATCTGGACGATTACATTACAAACTACTATAAAATATGTGTTATTGATATTACGTGCCGATAATAAAGGCGAAGGCGGAATTTTTGCTTTATACGCCCTGGTGCGAAGAAGGCGAAAATGGCTTATTGTTCCTGCAATGATTGGTGGGGCAGCGCTGCTGGCAGATGGAATTATCACACCTCCTATATCAATTACTTCTGCTGTGGAAGGTTTAGAAAATATTTCCATTTTTCATGATATTTCGGATAAAACGATAATGCTGATAGTGCTAAGCATTATGGCGATCTTTTTTTTCTTTCAGCAATTTGGTACAGGCTCTATAGGCAGATTGTTCGGCCCTGTTATGTTTGTGTGGTTTACCATGATCGCAGCTTTGGGATTAATACACCTGCCGGATGATATTTCAGTTTTTAAAGCAATCAATCCATATTATGCAATTAATTTCCTGATTCATTTTAAAGGTGCATTTGTTTTATTAGGAGCGGTCTTTTTGTGTACTACCGGTGCGGAAGCGTTATACAGCGATCTTGGGCATGTTGGCAAGGGCAACATCCGCTTCTCATGGTTGTACGTAAAATGCTGCTTGCTGATAAATTATATTGGACAAGGTTCTTATCTTCTTGCACACAGAAATGGTGTTATAGTAAGCGATGCTACGAGGGATCAATTGCATTTAAATTCATTTTATAACCTGATGCCGGAATGGTTTGTTATTGTTGGTATTATTATCGCCACAAGTGCCGCTATTATTGCCAGCCAGGCAATGATAGCAAGTTGCTTTACATTAATTGGTGAAGCTTTGCGGTTAAATCTCTGGCCAAAAATGAAAGTAAAATATCCTACCGAAGAACGCGGCCAGTTATTTATACCGAACATGAACCTGCTAATGTTTATCGGTTGTGCAGGTGTTATCATTTATTTCAGGGAGTCATCAAAAATGCAAGCCGCTTATGGGCTGGCAATAATACTTACTATGATTGCCACGACCATTCTTTTTGCCAATTACATGGTATTGCATCGTATTAAAGCTTTCTGGATATATGCCTTTTTAATATTTTATTTAACGATCGAGCTTACGTTTTTAGCTGCGCTTTCTCACAAATTTTTAGAAGGCGGCTTTATAACTATGATTCTTACAGCGATTAATTTTTCAGTAATGTATGTTTGGTACAGAAGCAGAAAAATTAAAAACCGGTATATAGAATTTGTGCGGCTTGAAGACTACATTCCAATGTTACAGGAGCTTGCCAATGACAGGTCTATACCAAAATTTGCAACGCATCTTGTTTATTTAACAAGCGCAAACAATCCAAAAGAAATTGAACATAAGATCATTTATTCTATTCTTAATAAAAAGCCTAAACGTGCAGACATTTACTGGTTTGTGCATGTGAATACAATTGATAATCCATATACCAGCGCTTATAGTGTTGAACATATTATTCCAAACGAGATCATTCGCGTTGAATTCAGGCTTGGATTCAGAAAGCAGCAAAAAATTGGTTTAATGTTTCGCAAAGTGGTAGAAGATTTGGTACAAAATAAGGAAGTGAATATTACAAGCCGTTATGAAAGTCTTGAACGCAGCAAGGTAGTTGGAGATTTTCAATTCATTGTAATGGAAAAGTATTTGTCTCAGGATAATGAACTGCCATTTTTTGAAAGAATAATCATGGATATTCATTTTAGATTAAAAGAAGCATTCCTGAGTGAAGAGCGTGGATTTGGTTTGGATCCCAATTTTGTTACAGTTGAAAAATTTCCGTTGATGGTTTCACCAATTCCTCAAATATATTTGCGCAGGGTTTTTGAAGAAAGAATGAGAGATGAAGATTATTAGCATTGCGAGCTGTAGAATTTTATGGAATTAATTTTAAATCGTGAGTAAGAAAATCAACCAGGTTTCGGCCGCAGGACTTCTGATAGCATTGGGAATTATTTATGGTGATATTGGCACATCTCCGCTGTATGTGCTAAATGCAATTGTAAATGGCAGAACCATCAACGAAAATCTTATTCTTGGCTCACTCTCCTGTATAATTTGGACGCTGACATTACAAACAACAGTTAAATATGTTATTCTTACTTTAAAAGCAGATAATAAAGGTGAAGGCGGAATTTTTAGCTTGTATGCATTGGTAAGAAGGCGAAAAAAATGGCTGGTGTTGCCGGCTATGATTGGCGGCGCAGCATTGCTTGCAGATGGCATTATAACACCACCCATTTCAATTACTTCCGCGGTTGAAGGCTTAAAACAAATAGATCTTTTTGCCGACATAACTACCAAAACTATTGTAATAATTGTACTGATAATTTTAGTACTGCTTTTCTTTTTGCAACAATTCGGTACGGCATCTATTGGTAAATTGTTTGGCCCCATAATGACTATTTGGTTTTTAATGCTTGCAGCTTTAGGAGTATTTCATCTTGCAGATGATCTGTATATTTTTAAAGCGTTAAGTCCGCATTATGCAATTGAATTGCTTACAGTTTATCCCGGCGGATTTTGGTTATTAGGCGCCGTATTTCTTTGTACAACAGGAGCGGAAGCCTTGTATTCTGATCTCGGCCATTGCGGCCGCGGCAACATACGTGTATCATGGGTGTTTGTAAAAAGCTGTCTTATCTTAAATTATCTCGGCCAGGGTGCATGGCTGCTTGCAAATTATAAAGGTGTTCGTATTGATGGCGCTGTTGCCGAATCATTCAACTGCTTTTTTGGAATAATGCCGCAGTGGTTTAAACTGCCCGGAACAATTATAGCTACTGTAGCTGCAATTATTGCAAGCCAGGCACTAATATCCGGTTCGTTCACCTTAATATCTGAAGCACAACGCTTAAATCTATGGCCTAAAATGAAGATTGTTTATCCAACAGTTGAAAAAGGGCAATTATTTATTCCGGGAGTTAATACTATTTTATTTATTGGCTGCACTGGCGTGGTTTTATATTTTCAGAAATCAAGCAACATGGAAGCGGCTTATGGTTTAGCAATTACAATGTGTATGCTAAGCACGTCAATTCTTTTTGCAAACTACATGGTTTCACACAGAGTATTGTCTCTTTGGATATACATGTATCTCGCTGTTTATTTTACAATTGAAATATCTTTTCTTATTGCTAATCTTAAAAAATTTCCGCACGGCGGTTATGTAACATTGCTTGCCGGCGGCGCACTGTTTTTTGTAATGTATGTTTGGTACAGAAGCCGGAAGATCAAAAACCGTTATGTGGAGTTTGTGCGGCTTGAACATTATATTCCAATGATACAGGAATTGAGTAATGACAGAAGTGTACCGAAATATTCAACGCATTTGGTTTATTTAACCAGTGCTGATAATCCAAAGGAAATTGAGCATAAAATTATTTATTCCATCTTAAACAAAAAACCTAAACGCGCCGATATTTACTGGTTCGTGCATATTGATACATTAGATGATCCTTACACCTGCGATTATTATGTTGACCACATTATTCCAAATGATATAATCCGTGTTGAATTCAGGTTGGGTTTTCGCATTCAGCAAAGAGTAAATTTGATGTTTAGAAAAGTGGTGGAAGAATTGGTGAACAACAATGAAGTGAATATAACCAGCCGTTATGAAAGCCTTGAGCGAAATAATGTGGTTGGCGATTTCCAGTTTATAGTAATGGAAAAGTTTTTGAGCAACGATAATGAATTGCCTTTTATTGAAAAAGTTATAATGAAATTACATCTTTGGTTAAAAGATGTCAGCCTGAGCGAAGAGCGTGGTTTTGGTTTAGACCCAAGTTTTGTTGCAGTTGAAAAATTCCCGTTAATCGTTTCTTCAACGCCATCTATAAAACTCGAAAGAATTTATTCCGAACAGGAAAACGAATAGTAACTATTTACGCTTGCATTGGCAATTCAATAAAAGTTTTTATCCGCATTAAATTTTTATAACTTTATTGTACAGACGATAAGGAAATCATTTATCGCATTGCTTCACTAAGCTTCTATTGCCGGGTTATAAAAAGTCTGTTTATTTTTTAATAATTAAAACCTGGATCATGAATTACGAGTATCATCAAACCGATTTGTCGAGAGGTATTTTAAGCGGATTATTTGCCGGGCTCATTGCTGCCGTTGCTAACACTGTTTTTGCGCTTGTTTATCGAGGCATTACATCATTCTATGAGTTTAATGGTGTTGATGTAACGGTTATTGTTTTTGGCTCCATCCTTCAATTAATCACCTGTGGTTTATTGTTCTCATTTTTGGTGCATTATAGAAAGAATGGTGTTGGATTTTATCGTGTCATCGTTACAATAGTAACTATACTCATTGTATTTCTTGGTATAATGGTTCGCCAGTCAGTTATGGGCTCTGTGCCTTATGATTTTAAATTTTTAGTAGTAGGAACGCAAGTAATCATTGGTTGTCTTGCTATCTTTCTTATTCCATATTTATCAAGCCACGATAATTTGATCAGCTAAATTCAGCAACTGCGGTTTGTAATTGTATCAAATTAGTTTCAGCGATTATTTCGGTAAGTGCATTATATAATTTATCTAAGTCCTGCTGATGATTAAAAACATTTATTGAATAGCGGATAAAAATTTTTTCATCCTGGCGCATCACAGGTATTTCAATAGCATACTTTTCAAACAATAATCGCTGCAATTTTTCCGGCTCACCTGTTTGAATTTGTATGCTGCACATCTGCCCTAAAAACTCATCACTAATTGGTGCTAAAGGTTGTGTTTGAAACAAATCACAAAACCGCTGATAATTTGAATGAGCGACGTTACGGCATTCAGCTGCGCGTTGCGGCCAGTTATTTTCTTCAAAAAATTCAATAGCTTTTGGCACAGTTAAAAATGCAGAGAAATCCCTTGTTCCCTGCATTTGATGATAATCTAAAAATTTGGAAGCTGAAGGCGCTGCACTTTCGTAACCCCAGCTTATAACAAGCGGATCAAACAAACGCTGATATTCTCTTTTTACAACTAAAAATGAACAACCTTTTGGGGTGCACATCCATTTATGGCAGGCGCCCGTATATACATCGGCTTGCAGTTCGGAAAGATCCAATGCAATATGGCCCGGTGCATGAGCGCCGTCAACGATTGTAAATAAACCTTTTTGCTTTGCGATTGCACAAATTTCTTCAACCGGTAATCGTAAAGCTGTTGCACTTGTAATATGGCTGATGAAAATTGCTTTTGTATTTTCAGTTAATCCTTTAAAAAAATCTTCAATAATTTTTTCTTTTGAAGCTGCAGGCAATGTTATTGGTTGCCGAATATATTTTGCGCCTGCTTTTTTGCAGTAATAATTCCATGTTCTGTCTAAT